>NZ_JAYGHM010000123.1:0-9566 GCF_034931125.1 Rivularia sp. UHCC 0363
AAAACGACTGATGCAAAAGTTATTTGGTACTGCTGTAGATGGTGTTGTAAACATGGCTTTTCTCAAGCAACCAAATGATATTGCAGTGACGTTAGAAAGCATTAAAAGTGTTAGTAAAGAGCGAAATCCTCAACCAAGGATTATATCACCGGATGCCGCTTGTGACCATCTCACTTATTTCACTAGTAAAGCTGGTTTGGATGCTTTAGTTAACGCGCTGGGTGACGATTTGTAAAAATTACTGTAGTAGCGACATCTACCCATGATGTCGCTATTTTTCTTGTGATGGTTAATTATGGTGGGATAACTGATACGGCAACACTAAATCATTCGTGAGAAGTTTAGAAACTTTCTGATTTCTCGTCTTCGTGTGTCATCGGTATAATTTATTATTCATGATTATTGGATTTTAGAACCAATGTAACCAATAATTATCTTTCCCGGCCTCAATTCAGTACAAAAATGAAGTCTCCATGCTCCTGGTGTGATGCGAACGTGTAAGCTGAAAAAGCGTTTCTCACCATCAGAACATTTAAAAGTAAGTTCCGAATCAAACTGTCTGATTCTTGATTGGCTTTCTACTGATGCTTTACTTGCTAACGTCTCAAGTTTAAAAGCTCCATCAACCCACTTTTTAGAAGATTCTTCGAGTTCAAATAACTTTTTTATTACTTGTCTAAATATTGGTTTACCGTTATCAAGACAATTAATTTGTTTATAAACATCATCGCAAAATTCTAAACTTGGAAATAATTCTTCCCTTTGATTCCAAAGTTCTTCTCCATTATAAATTTCTGTGCGAACCCGATTTTTTATCCAATTATTATGTTCTTTAAGATGATTGCGGCAACTTGCGTGTACAATTTCTACAGTTTCGCTAACTATCTCCTCATTATCATCAATTCTTGAAACTTCTAAGCTTAGATAACTATTGCTCCAACGTGTTTCGGAATTAAAACTCACTGGTAATCCATCAATAACTAAAGCAAATCCAATACCTTTAACTACTTCTCCTTGATATCGAATTTCTGATAGATCAAACTCATCTTTAAATTCTTCAAATAAATCAGTCCAAAAAGGAGCTTTTGTTACCAGAGTTTTGAAAAATCGGCTTTCTTCTCTATCTACTTCTGGGTCATTACGCCAACGAGCTATGGGATAATTAGGTGCAAGTTCCAAAGAATGTATTTCATCGGAAGTACGAAGTATTCGCTTTACTCCATTAGTTGTTGCTTGACGTAAAGTACCGATTAACTCCGACATCAACTTTCTTGCAGTCAAAATATCTCTCGCAGGAGTCTTAAGAGAAAGTTCATTTAAAACCATCTCTAATTCCATACTTTATTCTCCTGCTGGTTCCAACAAAGCATCTAAACTTTTATCCCACTCATCAAAGAAACCATCGGGCCATTTATCAATTCTGCCGTTTCTATCTATGTTTGGTGATACGACTTCAGTAAAAGTAAGTCCTCTATTTTCTCGACGTTGTAAATAATGCAACTGAACATATCCTGGATCGAGTTTACCATCATGAACGGCAACGCGAATACCATTCAAAACATGGTCACTATGAGTTTCCATAACAATTTGTATACCGCAGCTAGCAGCTAATGCTAATAGTTCCCCCATTTTTGCTTGACCTTTAGGATGAAGGTGAGCTTCAGGGTTTTCAATTAAAATAAGTGTATCAGGTTCGGATGACAAAACGGCTACAAGAATAGGCAAAGTATAACTAATTCCAAATCCCACATTAGTGGAGCGACGAAGATTACTATCTCCATAAGAATACTGCGAATTTGTCATACCTATATCTGGATATGAGTTGATTGTAATGCGCGTACCGGGACTTACTTCTCTCATCCATCCTTCAACTTGATCTATCAAATCCATTGATTTTGCTTGTGGATATGCAAGGTTAGCTATCGGAATAGGTTCGCGTCCATAAACGTTAAGAAAGTGTCCTGCATATTCTCCTTTTGTCCCAAGTTGTTTAAGTCGCCTAACCTTATAATCTGACATATCATTAACTAGTCTCGGACCAATACGTTCGGCTTGAAGATAATGAAATTTAAGTCTTTTATTGAAAATACTTGATTCATAAATTGCATCACCAGGCTTTGTTGATGATGAAAAGTCTATATCTAATAACTCAGTTTCTTTGTTTTCTAATTCATAATTGAAACGCCATACTCCTTGTTTATTATCTTCATTAGTAATCGTAAACTCTATATAATCATCTGAAGCATTCTCATAAAATGCATCTTGAGCGTTACCTATTTCTACTAAATCTCCATTCAGTGCTAAACCTATTTCTTCTAATAGTTCCTGTTCGTAAGATTGACGCAGAAGCAATAATGATTGTATTACAGAAGATTTGCCCGTACTATTCAAACCAGACAATAAAGTCAGCGGTCTAAACTCTAATTGCTGATTTTCAAAAGCCTTGAAGTTTATTAATCGTAGCGAGCGAATCATGATAGTACTTCCTGAATTATGTTTTCAATAGTGCTAAATCTATATTCAATTTTATTTGCTGCTTGAGATATAGAATCTAGAAATTCTTTATCATTATCTGATTTACTAGTAAACTTACGAATCAATTCTTTTTTATAAATATTTAATTTTTCAATTTCCACCTCATTTAGGTTGCTAAAATTTACTGACCAGGCTTCAAATAATGCTTTATTTAATGGAGATTTTCTTTTAGTTTTATTCGATAATTTACGAAATGCATTATCACCAAAAATATAGAATGCCGCAACCATTGCTTTTTTAAAATCTTGTTCAATTTGATTGAACTCTATTTCTGATAGTTTATTTGCCTTGACTAAAGCTTGATTAAGAAATGTATCGCGATCGCCATCTTGATATTCTTCATAAAAAGTTAGTTTGAAAGCTAGAAAACCAACTATGAATTCTCGGTCATCCATTCGCTTTTTCCGAGATTCACCAAGTTTAACGAGACGTGTAAATTCTTTTAGATTTGCAAGTTTTTCTAAAAATTTTGTTGCTGGGCCTGGATTAAGAGCGTGACGTAATTCTTGATTGGAAAGAGGAATTCCTCCTGTATTAATGCGTTTAAAAATATTATATTTAACTTCAATCGGTGTACCCTTTGCTATCAAATAAACTGTAAGTTGAGTTTCTTCTATACGTCGCTGATATCTACGTTCTAATTCATCATAGGTTTTTCCTTCTAATTCAGTCAGGTATTCTAACCCCGTTAATTTAAAACTTTTATCACTAACAAATTGTTTTAGAGTAGATAGTCTTTGTAAACCATCTACAACTAACCATTCTTCTTCATTTGTACCATCTATGTAAAAAACTGGTAATGGGATTCTAATAAGAATAGATTCAATTAAACGGCTTTTAGCTTCTATATTCCAGATACCAGCTTGTCGTTGAAAATCAGGTGCTAAATTCAGAGCTTCTTCATCAATTCGCCTTAATAATATATCAATAGTTGGTTCTTGCTTAACAATGTTTATTTTTTCTGGATCATAGTTGAAATTATGTGTTTCTTCTAACTCTTCTTCATCATCTAATAATTCTAAATCTAAGATATCTGCTTCTGTCATGATATTTACTCCTTTTATAGTAGAAGTTATTAATAAACATACTTTTATTATTCCCAGTTTTTAGCTAGAAAATATCACCTGAAGGCTATACGTCCAAAATAAACTGGAAGTATAGCCTCGTAACTAAACGATCTAAATCCTAACTGCTTTCACCCCTGCCATATCCAAGATTGGCACTATCAAATCTTCGCGCTTCACTGCCATCATATGCACTCCCTGACACAATTGTTGGGCAGTTTGTACTTGTTCTGCGGCAATTTTCATTCCTTCTTCTAAAGGATTTTTCGCTTGCTCTAATCTATCAATTATGTGGTCGGGAATTTCAACTCCAGGAACGCACTTATTGATAAACCGAGCATTTTTTGCTGACTTCAAAAGAAATATTCCCGCTAAAATTGGTTTGTTACAGCCTGCGGCTATTTGAGTCATGAATTTCTCAAAAATTTCAAAGTCTGTAATCATTTGACTTTGGAAAAATTGCGCTCCGGCTGTTAGTTTGCGTTCAAATCGCTTTTGCAAACCGCTCCAGCTACGACATTGTGGATCTACCGCAGCTCCCACAAATAAATCGGTTGCACCGTCGGTTAAAGCTTTTTCATTACTATCAAAGCCGTTATTAAGTTTACCGATTAATTGCAGTAAACGGACTGATTCTAAATCGAACACGCTTTTAGCGTCGGGGTGGTCTCCCGCTTTTACAGGGTCGCCGGTTAAAGCTAAAATATTGCGGATGCCTAAAGCATGAGCGCCCATCAAGTCACTTTGTAAACCAATACGGTTTCTGTCTCGACAAGCCATTTGACATATCGGCTCGATTCCCTGTTGGTGTAAAATTACAGACGCTGCTAACGATGACATCCGTAAAACTGCGCGGCTACCATCGGTGATATTGACGGCATGAACCCTTCCCTTAAGAGTCGCCGACATTTGTATCATGTGTTCTGGATTACCGCCTTTCGGTGGTGCGACTTCAGCAGTAATTAGAAATTCATCTGCTTGTGCAGCCGCACGAAATGTTGTTAATTGAGTTGGATTTAATGTACCAAGCATAACATTGAGGTATTTGGATACTTGGTACATCTCTATCACATCTGACTGTTAGAGGAAAGCTTACAAAGGCATAGAGAAACCTAATGCTGATTTTACCTGTTTTAAAGTTTCATTGGCGATCGCTTCGGCTTTTTCTCTACCATCGCGCAAAACTTGCTCTAGATAAGCTTTATCGTCCATTACGGCTTGATATTTCTCTTGAATGGGTTGTAGAGCGTTAACGGCTGTTTCTGCCAATAAGGGCTTAAATTGACCCCAACCCATATCTTGACATTCTGCTGCTACTTCTTCCTTAGTTTTACCCGCAAGCAGCATATAAAGAGTTAGTAGGTTATTGCATTCGGGACGTTCAGGATTATCAAATTCTAAACCGCGCACGGTATCAGTTTTACAGCGTTTGAATTTCTTGGTAATTTCATCCGGGGTATCTGTCAAATTAATCCGACTTAATTCTGAGGGGTCAGATTTTGACATTTTTTTGCTACCGTCGGTTAAACTCATTACCCTTGCCCCTTCTTTACGAATCAAAGGCTCTGGTAATTTCAATACAGGTTTATTAGGTTTCGCGAATTGATGGTTAAATCTATTGACAATATCTCTCGTTAATTCTATATGTTGTTTTTGGTCTTCACCCACGGGAACTTTATCGGCTTGATACAGCAAAATATCGGCAGCCATCAGTACGGGATAATCCAGCAAACCCACATTTACATTTTCACCTTGCTTGATTGCTTTTTCCTTATACTGAATCATATCTTCCAACCAGTTAAGGGGAGTGATACAGTTAAGCAACCAAGTTAGTTCGCTGTGAGCGGAAACGTGAGACTGTACAAAGATATTGGAATAATTTAAATCCAAACCGCACGCTAAATAAATTGCAGCTAAATGATAAGTATTTGCGGCTAATTCTTTGGGGTCTTGCGGTACGGTAATCGCGTGTAAATCTACTATACAAAAATAATTTTCATATTCGTCTTTATACTGGTTTTGAATCTCTATCCAGTTGCGAATAGCTCCTAAATAGTTACCTAAATGTAGATTACCAGTTGGTTGAACTCCAGAAAAAACTCGTTGCTTACCCATAAATTTTTACTTTAATTATTTCAATCCATAGTTTGACAATATCGCACGCAAAGAGGTGAAGAGGCAAAGTTTTTATGCACAAGATGTAGAGACGCGATATATCGCGTTTCTACATTTCGCGAATCAGCTTGATAATACTGCGCTAAACTTTACGGAAATGCAGTGTAACCTACCATAGGACTCCTATTTGATTTTTGAAAAAATAATTTAGCTCTAAGCCTGCTATACAAAGCTTTTATTCTAAGTATACTTAGCAAGATTCAAGTAGGATTCCTATATTTAAATTTTAAATTAAAATCAATGAGCGAACCGGGTATTCAAACTGCTTTGATTGATGCGACGGATCGGTTTTGAAGATTGGGCATGGGGGATTGGGAATAGGAATCTTACTCTCTGCATTCCTCTGCGAGAACCTTTGCGATACTTTGCGTTTGAAAAAAATATATACTCATATAATTATTATTTATCTAAAATTGTGTGTACATTTGCCGCAAATGTGTTTACAGTTGTGTATACTGAATATAGAAACTGCTGAACATCTGGGCAATAAAGTTTCTCCTGTGCGTTCAAACTATTGTAGTTTCGTTAGCTTAGCAGCAAAAGCAGGGTGTTGTACAAATTGCTACAAACAAGCAGTTTAAATTTATAGAGGACTGATTATGCCAACAACTAAAGCTAAAAAAAGTAGGCTTGACCTCAGAATAGATCAAGATCAAAAGGAACTCTTAGAAAGAGCTGCATCTTTAAGAGGGCTAAGTCTTAGTTCTTACTTGCTTTCTAATAGTATAGAAGCTGCAACTAAAGATATTGAATCTCATGAGAAGTTAGTTCTGAGTGATAATGACCGGGATTTATTTCTATCTTTGATGGAAAATCCACCAGAGCCAAATCAAGCTTTAAAATCAGCTATGAAAAGATTTCAAGAGGAATACGAAAACTAATTGTCTGTGAAATTCCATATCTCACTGCTTGATACCAGCTTTCATGATAGGGAATCTTTTGACTGTGGTAAATCACAGTTAAACGACTACTTGAAAAAAATGGCTGGACAAGACGCAAAGAAAGGATACTCCAAGACTTTTGTTGCAACAATTGGAGTTGAGAGCAAAGAGATTCTTGGGTATTATTGTACGAGTGCATCTAGCATTGAATTCGAGAACATTCCTCAAAATCTCTCGAAAAGATTACCGAAGTATCCTGCACCTGCAATGCTGATTGGAAGGTTAGCAGTAAATAAACTAATTCAAGGTCAGAGACTTGGAGAAAGGCTTCTGATGCACGCTTTAAGTAGAGCAGTTCGTGCAACTTCAGAAATAGCCATTTTTGCAGTTAGGGTTGATGCTTTAGATGAGGAAGTAAAGAAATTTTATCTTCATTATGAATTTGTACCATTTGAAGGTAAAGAATTTTCTCTTTTACTTCCTATGAAGACAATTATGAAGAGTCGAAATAACTAAATTATTGTTAGCTCTGAAATAATTCAGAGCGATTTTTTTGGCTCTTCAGCACATAGTATGCTAAAGGTCTGGCTCAAAAGCTTAAAATCTTTATGATGTAAGGGAAATTTTATTTATTAATTGATATTAATCATAAATACTACTTTTCTCGTATTTTTATTCCCTACTCCCTTTTTTTATTTTTTTAGCATACCAAGTATGGAAGAGCCATTTTTTTGTAATTTTTAGTAGTTTTTGTGCTTGTACCAGATTAATTACAACCGCAGAGACGCGGAGAGTGCTGAGGTAAGAGGTTATAGAGAGATACGGATTAATTATTTAACGTTCTAATGCTTCCCGATCCCATTTACCAAGTACTGCTGCTGCTTCATAAGTACTTTGTAGAAAAGATAATAAGGTTTCGTCGGGGGTATCTGATAATCTTAATACTTCTAAGGGCAATATAAATTCCTGGATATCTTCGTGGAAATAAGCTATTTCTGGCTTGATTGGATAATCTTTGAATCCTTCAGGTGCTGGGTAAGCATAGGAATAGAAAAATGGTTCGATACCACCTCCACCGGGCCAAAATCCGCAACTGCTGACTTCGTGGGAATAGGCTTCGTGGGTGATGGAATCGGCTACTCCTGCTGCTCCAGGATGTTTGGGTGCAGTGCGTCCGGAAAAGCGGGTGAGGGCTAAATCGAAGCTTCCCCAGAAGAAGTGTGTCGGGCTAACTTTACCGACAAAGCGAGAACGAAACTGTGTAAATATACGGTTAGTTTGGACTAATATCTGCCAGAAGCGATGCACGTATTCGGGGTCATAAGATTTATGTTTGGTGTCCTCCTCGAAGGGGATGGGATTGGATACTTCTTGCGGCATTGTCCATATTTTTACTTTTATGTCAAGTGATGACAATGCACTCATTGTTTTTTGGTAAAATTCGGCTACGGAAAATGATTTTAAAGCGAATGCAGTTCTTTGTCCGTCGGATGTGGAAATACAAAGTTCGTGAGCGATAAAGTCGAAGTCTATTTGAAAGAATCGAGTTTCGTAAGGTATGGGTGAAGTAGTTAGTCCCCGTGAGGTGACGTAAAGGGTGACATTCCACCAATGGTTGATGAGTGGAGTTAATGACCTGCGGATTTTACCGATTACTTGCGTCCATAGCTGTAGGGTGGTAGATGTTTCTTGCCACGCTGTTGATGGTAATGATGGGAAAACATCGGTGTTGGTAGACATTATTAAGTGTAAAGTATGGTTTTACAATATTTTCTCATATTTTTGCAAAATATACTGTTGATATATGTTTTAATTCTGTACAATTAGAGTTTTTTTTTAATATATGTAAAATTTAGATTATTTATATTATTCTTAATATATTTTTATGTAAAAAATCTTTAAACTAAAACATAAGTAAAAGTTAAAAAAATGTCATTTATCGCTATTACTATATGTGACTCTATATCAAAAAGCCTTAACCAATATGCGTATTTTATCGGGCTATTCTTTACGTTTAAAGTTAAAATATTTAGTTTAGCTGTAGTTAAATTTTTAGAAATTTTTATTATTTGTTAAGATTGTAAAATAAAATTAGTGAAAGGCTAAAAATCTTAACATTCTTAACCTTTCACTACTATTTAAAGATTAAAGATTCGATTTATTACTGCATTGCAAGTTGAGAAGCAATTTGCTGACGTAACTGTGCGGGAAGTAGTACGCGATTAACTGCGTGAATTACTCCATTACTAGCTGCAATATTTGCATTGGTAACACTAGCATTGTTTACAATTACTCGGTCGGGAGTTACATTAACTGCTACTCCACCGTATAGCATATCTACCGTACCAGTCTGTAACTGATTAGAAGTTACTCTACCTTTTGTTACGTGATAGCTAAGAACCTGACGCAACAAATCTTTATTCTCTGGTTTGAGTAGAAACGCTACTGCTCCTTGAGGTAAAGAATCTTGAAAAGCCTGGTCGGTAGGAGCAAAAACAGTATAAGAACCATTTGCAAGTGTATCTGTTAAACCTGCTGCTTGTACTGCTTTTACAAGAGTGTTAAAGGAGTTGCTTGCTACTGCAACTTCTACAAGATTTCTATTACCTGACATCTGTGACATTTTCATGTCACCGTAATTTTCAGCTCTAACTGGAACTGTTGCAAAAGCGCTGATACCGATGACACCAGTAATTACAGCAAGCTTTTTGAACAGTTGAGTTAAGTTGTTAGTATTCATAAATTATGATTGCGAATTATTGTGATATGTAACTTATCTCTCATGTTAGTAAAGATTTTTGAAGCTTCTATCCCCTCAGAGAAATAAGTCTTTCGATAGAGTATGTAATGTGTAAATTTCCCTATATGAAATAAAAAAGTTAGTTTTTTGAAGAAGGAAAATTAGCTTTAA
>NZ_JAYGHM010000124.1:0-8989 GCF_034931125.1 Rivularia sp. UHCC 0363
TAACTCTTCGCATGAATACTGACATTCAAAACTTAATTCGCGCTGTTACCGAGGCTGATTCATCAGCGCGAATGGTGTCGGCGGTACAAAAGCTAGTATCAGCAAAAGATACGGCAGCAATTCCGACATTGATTGCTGTGTTTGGATACAATAATCCAGCCGCAGCGGTAATAGCAGTTAAGGGATTAACGGAGTTAGGAGAAGTAGCCGTACCGCAACTGCTCGGACAGATTGATGATTATAACTATGGTGCTAGAGCTTATTCAATTCGGACTTTAGCTGCGATCGCTGATCCCCAAGCCTTAGACTTATTGTTAGAAGCTGCGGCAACAGATTTTGCTCCGAGCGTGCGTCGTGCTGCTGCCAAAGGATTGGGGTCTTTACAATGGCACAAACTCTCGGAGCAAGAAAGGGCGATCGCGCAGAGAAAATCACTCTCAACCCTACTTTCAATTACTCAAGATGCAGATTGGGCAATTCGTTATGCTGCCGTTGTGGGTTTGCAAGAGTTAGCAAAAATTCCTATTCTAAGACAGGAAATTGCAGCAATATTTTCTCAGATGCGCTCAAATGACGCTCAGCCATCAGTCCGCGCTCGGGTAACTTTGGCTCAACAAGCCAGTTAACAAATGTCCAATCACATAAAATAACAAGAATGTCAATACCAGTACTTCAATATAAACCTAGTTCTCAGAATCAGCGTGTCGAAGGCTATGAAGTGCCTAGCGAAGACACGCCAATCATGTATAGATTGACAGATGCCACCTCAGATCAAGATATTGATGAAATCATCTGGGCGGGTTATCGTCAAATCTTCAGCGAACACTTGATATTAGAAACATATCGTCAGCCTTTTTTAGAATCGCAAATGCGAAACCGGGCGATTAGGGTCAGCGATTTTATCCGAGGATTAGGAAAAACAGACGTTTACCGCGAAGAAGTAGCAGAAACTAACTCCAACTACCGTTTAGTTGATATCAGCTTTAAGCGTTTTTTGGGACGTGCAACCTATAACAAACAAGAGCAAATAGCTTGGTCAATTATTATTGCTACTAAAGGTTTGCATGGATTTATCGACGCTTTAGTAGATAGTGACGAATACCGTCAAAACTTCGGTAACGACATCGTACCCTACCAGCGCCGCCGTTACAAAGGCAGACCATTTAACTTAGTAAATCCCCGTTACGGTGCAGACTTCCGCAATCGTCTAAGTATGCGGAATTTTGGAGGTACTTCTTACTACACTGCTCGTACTTCCGGAGGATATGCCACCGGAGAAGAAATTCGCAAAGTGATTCCCAGCAACTTTATGTCAATGGCTGGGGGTATAATTACTAACGAACGTAACTATCAAAGAACCATCGCCACAGTAACTTCTCAAATCCAGAACATGGAGATTCCGGACATGACACGCGAATCTTCCACAATTCAACCCAGAGTCAAACCCGTAGAAGTTGCTTTACCCTATCGTTACGTACCTGGTAGGAAGACTACTTAAAAAGATTGGTAATGAGTAATTGGTAATGGGTAATGGGTAATGGGTAATGGGTAATGGGTAATGGGTAATGGGTAATGGGTAATGGGTAATGGGAAGAAAAATTAATAATTCCTAACTCGCTACTTACTACTTTTTACTTATGACTGCTCACTCCTAACTTCTAACTCCTAACTATTCCCAATGACCAATTACCAATTACCAACTACCAATTACCAATTACCAATTACCAATTCCCAATTCCCAATTCCCAATTCTTAGATAATCATGTCAATACCACTATTAGAATACAAACCCAGTTCTCAAAACCAGCGGGTTGATGGTTATGAAGTTTCCAGCGAAGATACACCGAGAATTTATCGCTTGGAAGATTCTCCTAATTATGATGAAATTCAGCAATTAATTTGGGCTGGATATCGTCAAGTATTTAGCGAACACGAAATACTCAAGTTTTACCGTCAATCCAATCTAGAATCTCAGTTAAAGAATCGAGCAGTTACCGTGCGCGATTTTATCCGGGGTTTGGCAAAGTCAGAATCATTTCGACGTTTGGTAGTTGAAACAAACTCGAATTATCGCGTGGTCGAAATCTGTCTCAAACGTATTTTAGGACGTGCGCCTTACAATAAAGAGGAAGAAATTGCTTGGTCAATTAAAATTGCTACCTTGGGTTGGGGTAATTTTGTTGATGCTTTAATTGATTCGGAAGAATATCTGAGTAATTTTGGAGAAAATACGGTTCCCTACCAACGTCGTCGTTATAAAGGTAGACCTTTTAACTTGGTAACTCCTCGCTACGCGAACTATTGGCGCGATAAGCAAGAAGATAGTCGTTACAAGTGGGGCGATATCAACAACTTCATGGATATGGCGAGTTCGGCTTCAATTAAAACAGTTACTTACACCCCAGTTAGTACCGCTAATATTGACATTCCTGACATGACAAAGGAAAGTGAACCCCAAGGAATTCCTGTTTCTATTAGTACTACAGCAAGTTTTCCCTTGAGATAATCACCGAATTTTAGATGTATGGTGATGACTACATAAAGTCAATCTACAATCTAAAATCCAAAATCCAAAATTGTTTGACCTGAATAAGGGAAAATAAGTAATAAGGATTGAATCATAACGCCAAATCATCCTTCATCGCTCAACTTTTTTGTTGAACCACTTAATAAAATAAGAGGATAATTACAGATGGCATTGCCATTACTTCAGTACAAACCAAGCAGCCAAAATCAAAGAGTCAAAAGCTTTGGTAAAGCTGACCAAAACGAAGATACACCATATATCTATCGTTTAGAAGACGTAAGTGATTACACCGATATTGAAAACATCATTTGGGCTGGATATCGTCAAGTTTTTAGCGAACATGAAATTCTAAGCTTCAACCGTCAAAAGAATTTAGAATCTCAGCTGAAAAACGGTTCTATTACAACACGCGATTTTATTCGCGGTTTAGCTCAGTCCGAAGCTTTTTACCGCATAGTTGTGGAAGTTAATAACAACTATCGCTTAGTAGATATCTGTCTCAGACGTTTATTAGGTCGTGCGGCTTATAACAAAGAAGAAGAAATTGCTTGGTCAATCAAAATTGCTACCTTGGGTTTCAATGGCTTTGTTAATGCCCTGGTGGATAGCGAAGAGTATACCAACAGCTTCGGCGATAACACCATACCTTACCAGCGTAAACGTATGGAAGGTCGTCCCTTCAACTTAGTAACTCCTCGCTACGGCGAAGATTTCCGAGAAACCGCTGGAACCGTCAAAACCGACTGGCGCTTTACCTTGGATAAATTCTACTCTGAGAAGGCTAAAAACCAGCGACTCTCTGAAGGCGACCCTCGTAAATATGCTGACATGGCAGCATCCGTTAATAATAAAGGTAACTACGCTCAAAGCATTAGAGCTTCTAGCCTAGACTACTTAAACTTAGTACCTTCTCGCGGAAGCGGAAAACGTTTCTAAGTTCTCAACTTCAATAAAAATTTGACACTGGGTCTAGTTTTTATCTTGATACAAAAGTTGTTTAGCATTTCTTTGTTAAATAGCTGTTGCGTTAGGTAATAATTAGACCCAGCAGTTTTATCAATTGTAGGGTGTGTTTCGGCACGAGTATGTATTGTTTGAAGTTACTATTTAGATAATGCCGTAACGCACCATAACGTTATGTAGATAATCCAATAGTCCTAACGTAACTAGCGAGCAAGATGCTCGCACTACCAAAATTAATTGAAAACACTATAAAATATAATATTTAGATAAACTAATCTAATATTACACAATTAAAGAAATGTCTAACATCGAAATAACTAATTTAACTAAAAAAGACACGGATAATGTTATTGAAATCTTTTCAACTGCGTTTAAAAATTACCCATTAATGGAATTCTTCTTTAAAGATACATATGAGCAATCGATGAAACACCTGTTAAAATCCATGTGCGATGAAAAATCTATAGTTGAAAACTTGCTTCTAGGTGCTTTTTTAGAAGAAAAATTGCAAGGAGTTGCTTTTATAACTCCTCCCAAACTAACGACGAGTAATGATAATACTGAAAGTACAAAAACAGCTTCAGAAGAACAGTTTGCAATTGCAATTGGAGAAGAAGCTTTAATGCGAATTGAAGCATATTCTAATTTAAAAAAGACAAATAAACCCTCCTCTCCGCATTTCTATATCAACACTCTAGGTGTACATCCGCAAAGTCATGGAAAAGGTATCGGTAGCGCACTTCTTTCACAAGTACATCAGATGTCACAACAACATTCTGATTCTCAGGGTGTTGCTCTTGATACCCAAACACAAAAAAACGTAGGCTATTATCAACGTTTTGGTTATGGTATTTCTAATACAGTAAAACTAGAAAATGTCGAGAATTGGTTTATGTTTCGACCTAATTAAATCAGGTCAAAAGTTAAAGGTTAATTATTTCGTAATGGGTCGTAAAGCTATGCAAATTATCTAAAATATTATATGTCCAATTGCGATCGCATTACAGATAAATTATTCAATAACTGGTATGAATTAGTGCAAAATTTTGATATTAATCAAGCTGCTGCGGAAAAATCTTTTATTCAAATAGTTGCAGCTTATTCAAGTCCAAATCGCTACTATCATACTTTAGAACACATTAACCACGTTTTAGAAGTAATTCAAACATTAGAATCTCAAACTCAAAATTTGGAAACCAAAGCCGTTCGACTTGCTGCTTGGTTTCATGACATAGTTTACGACACCAAAGCAAAAGATAACGAAGAAAAGAGCGCTGAATACGGTGTATCCGTTCTTTCATCGCTATCAATTCCCTCTGATGCTATTAAAAATGTTAAAAATTTAATTTTAGCAACCAAAAATCATCAAGCTTTAAATAGCGATCGCAATGCTCAAGTATTATTAGATGCAGATTTATCAATTCTGGGTAGCAATCCCGATGAATACAGTAAATATACCCATGCAATTCGTCAAGAATATATCTGGGTAGCAGAAGTAGAATACTTTGCAGCCAGAAAGCAAATATTACAAAGTTTTTTACAGCGAGAAAATATCTACTTTACCCAAATCATGCAGCAGACAAAAGAGAAAATTGCACGAAATAACATAAAAGCAGAAATAGAAAGGTTAAATTACTCCTAACAATAAATCTGTCAAAGCATCCGTTAAACGATGACTTTCCATTGGCAAAATATCCGAACCGTGCATCATTTTCTGAGTCATGACAAAGTGAACTAGAGAACCAACAATAATTCTCGCTGTCGCTTCTGGGTCTGATATATTTAGTTCGGGATGAGATGCTAAGTAATCGTGAAGGGTATCTACCGCAGGTTTTACTAAGCTAGCAACATAAAAGTGAGCCATTTCTGGAAAACGCCCCGATTCTCCAATTAATACGCGCATAAACGCTGTATACTCATCATCTTGAAGCATTTCATTCAATGCTTTTACTATTAACTCGTGCAGTACTTTTTTAGGCTCTCCAACTAAATTCTCAGTTCCAAATACTGACTGAAATTTTTCTTTTGCTAATCTTTCGATTAATGTTTTGAAAAGTCCTTGTTTATCTTGAAAATGACTGTAGACAGTTGCTTTTGAAACACCTCCCGATGCTGCAACTCTATCCATGCTCGTACCAGCGTATCCGTGTACCAAAAATTCCTGCATTGCTCCCTGCAAAATTTGCTCTACTTTATCTTTTGAATTTTCGGTATGAGTTTCGCTAAGTTTTAATAGTTTCATTTTTGACCTATTTTTAGTTGAGCGATCGCATCAGGACGAAGTAAAAAAAATAATGAAAAAATATACAGGCTTGACATACAGCATGAGATATTAACTACCATCGATTACCTATTTACTAAAAATATGTATATTTTCCGAATAAAACCGTAATAGATTTGCTGTCAATAATAGGGTACCTTGATACCTATATATTTAAATTAATCCGCAAAATCTACTAAAAAGTCAAACTAAACTAGTCGGTTTAGTTTAATTGTATTATAAAGTAAGAAATAACAAAAATTCAGTATTTATTAGGATGCTATGTTAGATAACCTTAGACTAGAAAATTCACCGTCTCCCGAAGTTTCTCGCTCATCACGGTTGATTGTCACGGTAGCGGCTTTTGCGATGGGTGGAGCTAGTATCTATACGCTGCAACGGTTTAAGGGTGAGGAAATCGCAAAAGCACCCCCCAAGCCAATTCCGGCAATTCCCCAGATTAAAACCGTGACAGCACTGGGACGACTTGAACCCAAAGGAGAAGTGATTCAGCTATCTGCACCAGCGATAGGTGGAGAAGGAAGTCGAGTTGAGCAGCTACTAGTAAGGGAAGGAGATCGAGTTAAAGCAGACCAGGTAATAGCGGTTTTGGACAGTCGCGATCGCTTGATGGCTGCTTTTAAGGAAGCCAAAGAATCCGTAAGAGTTGCTCAAGCAAACCTGAAGAAGGTTAAAGGTGGTGCAAAACAAGGAGATATCGAGGCTCAGAAAGCTGGTGTATCTCGTTTACAGGTTGAAAAAACCACGGAGATTAAAGCCCAACTTGCAGCAGTTAATCGATTACAAGTTGAAAAAAGTACAGAAACCAAAGCACAACAAGCAGCGGTGAATCGATTACAAGCTGAAAAAGTTAGAGAAATAGAAGCACAAAGAGCAACTATTGCTCGATTAGAGGCAGAATTAGAAAATGCTCGGTTAGAATACCAGCGTTATGACGGATTGTATAAAGCAGGAGCTATTTCCACATCATTAAGAGATAGCAAGAATTTAGTTTTACAAACATCAAAACAGCAATTAGCAGAAGCCAGAGCAAACTTACAATTAATAAAATCTTCTAAGGAACAGCAATTAGCAGAAGCTCAAGCGAACTTAGAACGCATTCAGTCATCCCGACAGCAGCAATTAGTAGAAGCAGAAGCTAATTTAGAGCGGATTCAATTATCTTTACAACAACAAATAAATCAAGGTAAAGCAACTTTAGAAAGTATTGTTGAAGTTCGTCCGGTGGATGTATTAGTTGCTCAAGCAGAAGTCAACCGTGCTGTAGCAGCAATGAATCGAGCAGAAGCAGACTTAAAACAAGCTTATGTACGTTCTCCTCAAGAGGGTCAAATATTTGATATTCATACTCGTCCAGGGGAAAAAGTCGTAAATGAAGGGATAGTTGATATTGGTCAAACTAGCACTATGTACGCAGTCGTAGAAGTTTACCAAAGCGATGTAAATAATATACGTTTGGGACAACAAGTAGAATTATTAGCTGATGCTATTCCGGGCAGACTAAACGGTATTGTAGACCAAATTGGTTTGCAAGTGCAGCGACAAAATGTAGTTAACAGCGACCCTTCCACAAATATAGATTCCCGAATAGTAGAAGTTCACGTTCGATTAGACGATGAATCGAGTGAAAAAGCAGCAAGATTTACTAATTTACAAGTAAGAGCGGTGGTGGAAATTTAATAGGTAATTGGGAATGGGTAATTGGGAATGGGTAATTGGTAATTAATGACAAATATTTTAATCTAAAATCTAAAATCTAAAATCTAAAATCTAAAATTAATATGATTGGATTTATCCAACAATTACAGCGACGAACACCTTTGGGTTGGTTACAATTAAGCCGTCAAAAAGGACGTTTATTAGTAGCTTTGTCGGGGGTTGCTTTTGCTGATTTGCTGATGTTGATGCAGCTTGGTTTCCAAAATGCATTATTTAGCAGCGCTACTCGGCTACATGATACTTTAAGGGCAGATTTAGTACTATTAAGTCCGCAAGCACTCAACTTGCAAGATTTATCTACTTTTACTCGACGACGACTTTATCAAGCGATGGATGTACCCGGAGTCGCAACAGCCGAACCTATGTACAATAGTCTTGTAACTTGGAGAAATCCCCAAACTCGTCTCAAAACTCAAGTGATGATTATTGGTTTTAATCCCGATAAACCAGCATTTGATTTACCAGAAGTTGATAAACATATTGATGCAATTAAGTTACCAGATACTATTTTATTTGATGAGGCAACTAGAGGAACCTATGAAAAGGTTATTGCTCAAATAAAACAAGGTCAAACTGTCACAACAGAAATTCAAGGACGAACAATAACTATTGCTGATGTATTTAAAGTTGGTGCATCTTTTGCCGCTGATGGTACTTTAATGACCAGCGATCAAAACTTTTTAAGACTGTTTCCCCGACAAGATTCGGGAAGCGCAAATTTAGGTCTGATTCGCTTAAAACCAGGTTACGAACCCGAACAAGTCGCAGCTGAACTAAAATATCATTTAAGAGATGCTGCTGATGTTAAAGTATTCACAAAACAAGAATTTATTGATTTTGAAAAAGCTTATTGGCAAACCAATACACCGATCGGATTTATTTTCAGTTTAGGTACTGCAATGGGTTTCATTGTGGGAGTAATTATTGTTTATCAAGTACTTTCCACTGATGTTAATGCTCATATGAAAGAATACGCTACTTTTAAAGCGATGGGATATCGTAATTTCTTTCTATTAACTGTGGTTTTTGAAGAAGCAATAATTCTAGCTGTATTAGGTTTTATTCCTGGAGCGGCAATTTCAACCGGACTGTACGCACTTACCCGCAATGCTACCAATTTACCGCTTTACATGACCGTAGCGCGAGTAGTTCAAGTACAGGTCATGACTATTATTATGTGTATGATTTCTGGTGCTGTTGCTACTCGTAAAGTTCAATCTGCTGACCCAGCGGATATGTTTTGATCGGGGATAAGGGGATGGGGGGACAGGGAGATGGGAGATGGGGAGATGGGGAGATGGGGAGATGGGGGGAACAATCCAAAATCCATTGATGCGGAAGCGTCTTCCTGTAGAGTAATCCAAAATCCAAAATTCTACTGATGCATAATCAAGTTTATTTATCCCTAGTTAATTAATGTTCTGACAACAATCATAATTAACTGCGGAGAAATTGAACTATGAATTTCATCAAATCTTTGACTATGTTCGTATTTATTT
>NZ_JAYGHM010000125.1:0-8787 GCF_034931125.1 Rivularia sp. UHCC 0363
AGTAGTCTGTCACATTAACTTTGACGGGTGGTATCCAATCCGCCAGGGACTGCAAGTCCCTGTCTGATAGCATAAGTCCTATAAATAGGACTCAGCTAATACTCCTCATAATTTATGTGGTCAAGTACTAGTGGTCGATTGCATTAAATTTGACTGGTTTTTAACCCCCGTCTAATAGCGAAAGTCCTATAAATAGGACTGAAATACACCCCTTCAAAATTAATGTGGTTGACTATTAGGTACTGAATAACCAAAAACTTTCATCTATTCCCTATTACCTATTCCCCATTACCCATTCCCTATTCCCTATTTACCACTTTTCCTTTTCCACTTATTTTTTACCAAACGAATTTCATCAAAGCTATAACTATCACCCAAATATTCTTTAATCGGTGTTAAAGCTATATCTCCCAAGATATCTAACACTTGAAGAATTTTTTTCTGCTTGTCAATGGGAACTATTAAATTAATATCTACAGGTTGATTTTTTGCAATCAAATCGGAAAGATGGCGAATAACTGTAGTAGAACGAAGGTCGCGTTGTTGAGCGATTTCTGTGATGCTCAATCCTTGTTTGTGTAATTCAAAAGTCTGTAATTCAGTGTAGGAAATTTCTTCATTTGCAGATGAAGCCGAAGACGAGGAATTCTGTTTTTGCGGACTTGTTTCTTGTAAATAAGCTTGAATTACCTTAATAAATTTATCTCCATATTGAGCAAGCTTGTGACTACCAACTCCCGCAAGCTGACTAAATTCCTGTTTATTTTTGGGTTTTACCTGAGTCATCAATCTTAAAGTCGAATCACCGAAAATCATGTAGGGTGGAACAGATTGAGTATCAGCAAGCTGCTTGCGAAGTTCGCGCAATTTCTGAAATAAGATATCTGCTTGTTCTGCTTTCTCGCTTCGTGCTTTCCCAGTCGCTTTTTCTTTGGGGGGAACAACAATCGAAACCGATCGCTGTTTCTTCATCACCTCCAAACTCAAGGAATTGAGTTTCAACACTGCATAACCATCGGTAGTTTGTTCGAGCAAACCTTGATGTAGTAAAGAACGTCCTAACATCCGCCATTCATCCAAGGTTTTATCTTTACCAATACCGTAAGTCGAAAGCTTGTCGTGTCCTTTGTCGAGAATTTTTTGAGTTTTGCTTCCCCGCAATACATCTATAATATGTTTCATGCCAAATCTTTGCTTGCAGCGTGTCACACAAGATAAAAATTTCATTGCTTCAAGCGTCCAATCTTCCAAAGGTTTCGGATTGCAACAGTTATCGCAATTACCGCAATTTCCAGGAAATCTCTCCCCAAAATAACTTAATTGAATAGTGCGACGGCAATCTGTACCTTCCGCATAATCGATCATCTGACGCAATTGCTGTTTAGCAATCATTTGTTCTTGTTCGTCAGTTTTTTGTTCAATCAACCATTCAATAGTTTTGACATCGCTGTAACTCAAAAATAGCAAACACCGTGACGCTTCACTATCTCGACCCGCTCTTCCCGACTCTTGATAATAACTTTCTAAATTCCGCGAAATATCAAAGTGGACTACAAGACGTACATCTGGCTTGTTAATCCCCATGCCAAAAGCAATAGTTGCTACCATTATCCTGGCATCATCTCGAATAAATTTGGTTTGATTTTCGCTACGTTCGGTATCGCTCAAACCGGCATGATAAGGTAAAGCAGAAATATTATCGTGTTGTAATTTAAAAGCTAATTCTTGAACTTTTTTGCGTGTCAAACAGTAAATAATTGTCGAACCTTCGGTTTCCCGAATCATTTCTAAAAGTTCAGTATAAGCGGTCTTCTTTTTGGGACGAACTTCGTAATAAAGATTTTGACGATTAAAAGAAGCTATATGAACGCTGGGTTGATTTAATCCTAATTGGTTAATGATATCGGCACGGACTCTTTCTGTAGCGGTAGCGGTAAGTCCCCATATTGGTACATTAGGGTAACGCTGTCGCAGCGATTTCATTTGACGATATTCAGGACGAAAATCATGTCCCCATTCCGAAACACAGTGCGCTTCATCGATCGCAAAAGCCGAAATTCCAATTTGATGATGAACTAAATCGAGTAAGGGTAAAAATCTTTCGCTGAGTAAACGTTCTGGAGCAACATACAGTAACTTAACTTTACCGCTCATAATTGCTTGCTCGCGCATTCTTGCTTGATGAGGGCTGACGCTACTATTGAGAAAAGTGGCCGCAATACCGTTTTTTCGCAATCCTTCTACTTGGTCTTGCATTAACGCAATCAACGGCGATACTACCACCGTTAATCCGGATTTCATCAATGCTGGTAGTTGAAAACACAGAGATTTACCCCCACCCGTCGGCATAATCACGAGTAAATCGCGATTTTCTAATGCCTCAACAATAATCTCTCGCTGTGGAGAACGAAAGGTGTCATAACCGAAGTGATGTTTAAGGGCGTTTTCTAGATGGGTATACTCAGACATACGGTCGGTCAATAATCAATTATCAGTAAGCTTTTCGTGAATAGAAAAAATCCGTATTTTTTACGCTCTATCTTTTATTTTATCCGCTTCAAGTAATTTTCTTAAATTAGCGATCGCCATTCAGTTTGAAATTTTTATCAACAAAATTTAACTTTCCTCAAAAAAAAATATCCGAGGTATTATTTTATATAGATAATATACGTTTTTATACTGTACTTTTTTAAGAGCATAAGCGTGTTAAATGTTGTTATATCAGGGAAAAATGTTTATATTCCCGATTTCTATGACTTAAAAATATTTAAAGGTAATACAAGTAAGTGGTTTAGGCGAAGAAATGATTCTGGCATCAATTTTATGTTTGGCGATCGTCACAAATAGCAAATACTGAATGTGACACTCAGATCGGTTCTTTCCTACTCTTACAAAGACTTTTAAATAATTAAACAACCTAACCCATTAAAACTGATTTTAGTATCGCCGAGGATATATGACACAATCACAGCAGCATCCACCATCTAATTCTACCGCAAATCGTGGTGCGCCCCCGATGCCACCACCACCCCCACCAGCAGCATCAACACTCAGTACTCAACGTCAATCCACCCAAACTATAGAAATGCCCAACGGTAGCCGTGGTTTAATGAATCCTGCTGCTCATCGTCCGGGAACACCACCACCGGCTCAGACTACACCAGGGAAAAACAGCTTGCAGCCAACTTTTGAGCAATTAATTAAGGAAGCTCACCAAAAAGGATTTTCCGATATTCACTTGGGAGTCGGTGAAATACCCCGTTTCCGCAACCGAGGAGAAATAGAAACAACCAACTATCCAGAAACCGATAAAGATACTTTTATGAGTTGGTTGCAGGACATCCTCACGGAAGAAGAGACTAAGCGCTTCCAGGACACTTTAGATTTTGATGGAGCCACTCAGTTTGATTTTGCCAGAGTCCGAATCAATATATTCGATTCTCTCAAAGGCTATTCAATGGTACTGCGATTGATTCCGATGAAAATACTGTCAATGGAGCAGTTGAAATTACCGCCAGTTTTCAGGGATATCTGCCACTATCACAAAGGTTTGATTTTAGTTACGGGTCCGACTGGTTCGGGTAAATCAACTACAATGGCAGCAATGATTGACTATATCAATCGCGAGATGGCAAAACACATTATTACCATCGAAGACCCGGTTGAATTCGTTCATCAAAGTCGAAAATCCTTGGTCAAACAGCGGGAAGTCGGAATGCATACCCACAAATTTGACAACGCTTTGAAAGCAGCTTTACGGGAAGACCCAGATTTAATTCTGGTGGGTGAAATGCGCGATCGGGAAACGGTTAATACTGCCCTCAAAGCCGCCCAAACTGGTCACTTGGTAATGGGAACTCTCCACACCAACAGTGCTGTAAAAACCATCGAACGGGTTCTCAATCTTTTTCCCGGTGAAGAACAAGACCCAATGCGGGTTGCAATTTCCGAATCTTTAGTTGCAGTTATTTCTCAAGGTTTGTGTCGCACGACAGATGGTAAACGTGCAGCTTTCCACGATATTCTAATTAATACTGAAGCTGTGAAAGACTGGATTAAAGATTCTAAATACGATGAAATGACTGAATTGATGAAACAAGCCAGCTTTGACGGCATGATTACCATGAATCAGTCTTTATTCAACCTTTACCAAGAAGGTCAGATCACAGAAGAAGTTGCATTAGAAATGTCACCAACTCCTAACGAGATGGCGCAGATGCTTCGAGGTAGAGTATAAGTCTAGGGAATGGGGGATAGGTCAAAGGTTATACTCGTTCCCAGACTCCAGGCTGGGAAGTTCTTTCAGAGGCTCCGTCTCTTGTCAAGTATCTAAAGGCAGAGCCTCGATCGGAGGTTCCTAGCCAGAGACTAGGAACCAGTTAACCAGTTAAAACCTGTAAAATTAAATAAATCCAAAATCCAAAATCTAAAATTCTACAAGCTATTACTCGTTCCCAGACTCCAGGCTGGGAACTTAATTTCAGAGGCTCCGCCTCTTGTCAAGTATCTAAAGGCAGAGCCTTGATCGGAGGTTCCTAGCCAGAGACTAGGAACCAGTTAACCAGTTAAAACCTGTAAAATTAAATAAATCCAAAATCCAAAATTCTACAAGCTATTGAATCCAAATAAATCACCTTTACCAGAATTGTTCAAAGGAATCGCACTATTTACACCAGGGGGAGATTTAATTTACTGTATTGACTCCAGCAAAAAAGGTCGATGGCATTCACATTTATGTAGTGCTTTACAGTCTATTCTAGATTTACCAGAACCACCTCATTTTTTAGTTCCATTATATACCGCGACTATTGACCACTGGTTAGATCCACGCACTGGAAAAGTCAAAACTTTTGCAGAAGCTTATCCGGCAGTAATGCGCCATCAAGCTTTGCTAAATGCTATCTTTAATACTGGAAATTTAGTCTGGCAAAAAACTCCTTGGCATGAAGGATTATGCGATAGCATGGTATTAGCAACCTATCGCTCCAACTTTGAACAGTTATGGGAAAATCATGATTTAATTGTGCGTTTAGAAGTATCCGAAAAATCAACTGATTCTCAAACGCTATCAACTGTACAACAAATGCCATCTCAAACGCAGCCTTATATTCTCCGCTTATTTGTTGCAGGTCACACTCCTAATACTGAAAATACACTTCAAAGCTTGCATGGATTGTTAGAAAAATATTTGGGAAGTCCTTATACTCTGAAAGTAATTGATGTCTTAACTCATCCCGAACAAGCGGAAATCCATCAAGTTAGTGCAACTCCCACTTTAGTTAAGCTTTTACCAAAACCAACGCGACGAATTGTCGGAGATATGAACAGTAAAGAACGAATTTTACAGATGCTGGGAATTTTGAATAAATCTAATTATTCTAGTTGAATTTCTGAAGGTAGTTCATACAAGCCATCTTTAGCAGATGCAAATTCGATAATTTTAAATACCGCATCATTATTTAAAGCACCATAGATGTGCGGGAATGTTTCTTCCGCAACAACATCATAACGAATTTCTGATTTCACCCGTTCGGAATCGATTAAAAGTAATAGTAGATCTGTTTGATTTTTAAAAAATGAATTTGCGACTTTTACCAGCTGTGCTGGTGTAGAACAATGAATAAATCCTTCTGTTTCCAGGGAGTCAGTGGAGTAAATTCCTGTTACTTGCGCTTTTTCCCAATCTTGACGCGGTGTAATATGAAGAATAAGTGTCATCTTTGTGAAATACTAATATCAATTTGATAATTTTATAAATCGGGAACTTATCCCATAACAAATTCTAAATCTGCATTATTTCTAGCACTTAAATATTCTCAACTATTAATTCCTAATTCCTAACTCCTAACTCTTAACTCCTAACTAATAATTAAACTTCTTGATAAACTATCTCTTGAAACTGAATTATATCTTTCTGAGGGTCTGCATGAACAACTTTAACTAAAGTGTCTTCACCTAAATTTACAGAGCGTTTAAAGAACATGGGCAACTGCAAACCTAAGTCTTTTAATAAAATTAACGCTAAGTTATTATCTTCTCTCAACCACATTAAAACTGTTGTTTCCCAAGCTTTATCTAAATGACGACGCAGGTATTCCAAGGCCCAATATCTATTAGTTTGTCGTTCCACCATGACGACTTCCTGAGTAATACTTGTAACATTCATCATAACTTCTTTAAGTACTTCTGCGGAGAAAGGTGGAGTGTCTCCTCTCAGATGAGCTTTGATTTGAAAGTGGGTAAGTAAATCGCTATAACGCCGAATCGGAGAAGTTGCTTGTGTATAAGTTTCTAATCCCAAACCCGCATGACGCAATGGATTAATGCTCATTTCGCTCTTGGGCATACAGCGACGCAAGGCACAAGCACGGACAAAACCTGCTGGTAGTAACAGCAATTCTTCATCTGGTGGTAATTCCGGCTGCGGCTGACCGCGAAAAGGTAAAGGAATACTGTGAGTTTTTCCGTAGCGGGCTGCAACTTCACCAGCTAGAATCATCATTTCGGCTACTAAGTATCGTGAAGGAGAATCATCTAATAATTCGATGTTAACTTCATCATCCTTAACTTTAATCGTAGCCTCCGGCATACTTATACTAATGGCTCCTTGCTGATAGCGCCAAACCTTGCGTATCTTTGCCCATTTTCCCAGGGCTGCAATTTCGGGTTCTTCTCGTACCCCGGATTCCAAAATATCGTTTACATCTTCATAAGTAAGGCGATAAGTAGTCTTGATTAAACTTGCATGAATGCTATAATCTTCTACTCCCCCAGTTTCATCTAAAATAATTCCGAAACTTAAGGCGCAACAAATTTCTCCCTGTACCAAACTCATTGGTCCAGTTGCCAATATTTCGGGGAACATGGGAATCATCCCCGTAGGCAAATAAACCGTACTACCGCGCTTCCTCGCATCTAAGTCCAATTCATCTTCAGGTACGAGCCATCGGGTGGGGTCTGCAATATGTACCCACAGCTTTTCTCGATTATCGGGAAGCATTTCCCAACTTAAACCATCATCAATTTCGGTAGTCGTTTCATCATCAACCGTATAGACTTTTAAATGAGTTAAATCCAAGCGGTTTTTGTCTAAGTCTGGGGGAGGAGTACTCAAGCGTTGATGCGCCACATCTATTACCTTACTAGGGAATTGAATCGGAACTGAGGAACGACGTAGAAACAAGTTTTCATTTGGACTCCACCAACTCAAATCGACGAGTAACTGAAACGCTCCTTGAGGAGTTGCGGTACGTCCTAGCATCGTCATCGTTTCTAAAACTTGTGCGGGTGGGGGATAAGCTTGAGCTAAGGAATCATATTTAACTCCACCCCGCGTTACATCGGCAAGTAAGGCCGCATATTTTTCTAATGCTTCTAGTCTGTGGCGATCGTGCTTTTGCCATTCTACAGTTTCACCGTCAAGCGCTTGCTGTACTCGTGCTAAAAATTCCTGCTGTCCTTTAGCTTTGAGCGCTTCTACTTCTAGCTGGTGCTGACGTTCTGCAACAGCCGTTGCGGTTCGCGGCTCGTAACTATCACCTTTTTGCTTAAAATATATTTTATCATCCGATAGCAACCAGTGAGCCGCATAAACTTGGGGTGCTTCTGTTTGAGAAAACAGCAGATTCGCCATTTCTTTGGGAGTAACCGACGCACCATCCTCTACCAGTAATTCCCAAGCCACCTCTAAACTTGAGGGGTCTAAATACGAGTGTACCTGTTGCAGAAATTCCGGTATGTCTGAAGGCTTGTAGCTTTGTCCGCCAACTTCATAGGTAAATTGTCTCGGTGCTAGACTGCTAGATTGTCCAAGTTCATCCACAACAATCCAACGGTTTTTTCCATCTGGACGGTCTATAACACCCAGACGGCGATCGCCTTGATTCCTAAATTCTACCAGCGTCCCCTTTTCCACAAGCCTTGTAGTTCATTCAAAATTTCAGTTTTCAGATTTTGGATTATCCAATATAAAATCCCAAAATCAAATCATCTTCAATACAAAAACTGATTTTAGATTTTGGAATCCATATTAAATAAAGCTATAGCTATATATGGATAATCTAAAATCTAAAATCCCGGACATTTACTTAAACTCCTTTATAGAAGCATTGTGTCCTCAAAATGCTTAAATTAAGCTTCAGCATTTACAAAAGGCAATAAAGCCAAAATTCGGGCGCGTTTAATTGATGCGGTCAAATCTCGCTGTTGCTGAGTGGTCAATCCAGTAATCCGGCGTGGAAGTATCTTACCGCGTTCGGTAACAAATTTACGCAACAAATCAACGTCTTTATAATCTATAGGTTCTCCGGGTTTGATCGGAGACAGACGACGACGATAATAAGCCATTTTTACTTAATTTCCTTGTGAACGGTGTGGGTGTTGCAATGCGTGCAGAACTTTTTGAGTTCTAAACGACTAGTTGTATTGCGACGATTCTTAGTAGTCGTATAACGAGAAACACCGGGCGAACGTTTGTTGGCGTTAGTGCGACATTCTGTACATTCCAGTGTCAATATTATACGAACACCTTTATTTTTAGCCATAATTTAGACGAACGATGTAAGCGAGCAGATAATAACACAAATAGTCATTGTCTCACATTGCGTCTCACAATTTCAACTATCCGTCTGTTCTTGATATCCAGCAAATAGTTTCGACGCAATGAAATAATCATAATCCGATTCATAGCGGTCATGCAAAGCCTGCTACAGTACCGCTAAAATTCTTAAATCACGCTTAAGTATAGCAGTCACGTTACCTAAAATGTCGATCAAATTAAGATAAGCA
>NZ_JAYGHM010000126.1:0-8265 GCF_034931125.1 Rivularia sp. UHCC 0363
TTCGTAGTTGTAGCCCCACTCTTCTAGAGTGAGGGCGGCTTCGATTTCATGGCGATTTACCCCTCAGCCGACTCTACCAACTGCACGGTATTTACAGGTGGGGATACTTTAACAACGGTTTTTTTCTTAAATGTTAATCCGGTTTTACCTTTATCTATGATGATGGTGTCACCGGGAACGAAGGAGTTTTCTAAGATTTTGGTCGCAAGGGGGTTTTCGATTTCTCGCTGAATTGCCCGTTTGATAGGACGAGCGCCGTATGTTGGGTCGTAACCAATTTCTATTAAGCGATCGCAAGCTGCGGGGGTAATTTCAACGGAGATTTTTTGGTCTGCTAATAAATTTTCTACCCGTTTTAACTGAATTCGAGCAATATCTCCCATCTGTTTTCTACCCAAAGCATGGAAAATAATTAAATCGTCGATGCGGTTAACGAATTCTGGACGGAAGTGTTTTCGTAAGGTTTCCATGACTCGGTTTCGCATTTTTTCGTACTGCGAATCATCACCGGATATATCTAATATATGTTCGCTACCAATATTACTGGTCATCACAATAACGCTATTACGAAAGTCTACGAGTCTTCCTTGAGAGTCCGTAATTCTACCGTCATCTAAGACTTGCAGTAATATATTAAACACATCTGGATGAGCTTTTTCAATTTCATCGAGCAGTATCACTGAATAAGGACGACGACGCACTGCTTCGGAAAGTTGACCGCCTTCTTCAAAACCAACATATCCTGGAGGCGCTCCTACTAAACGGGATACGGAGTGTTTTTCCATGTATTCCGACATATCCAAACGCACCATAGCGTCTTCGGAATCAAACATGAATTTAGCTAAAGCCCGTGCCAATTCGGTTTTACCAACCCCCGTAGGACCCATGAATAAAAACGAACCGATGGGACGTTGGGGGTCTTTCATGCCCGCACGAGCGCGACGAATTGCAGCCGATACTGCCGATACTGCTTCATCTTGTCCGATGACTCGTTGATGGAGGTGTTGTTCTAACTGCAATAATTTTTGTTTTTCCGACTCTAACAGGCTATTTACCGGAATTCCCGTCCATTTGGCGACGATTTCGGCAATATCGTCTTCAGTAACCTGCTCTCTTAATAAACTTACGCCTTTACTTTGAACTTCTAATAACTTAGCTTCCCTAATTTCGCGATCGCGCTGTACTCCTTCCAATTTCCCATACTTTAATTGCGCTGCTGTATTCAAATCATAAGCCCGTTCTGCTTGTTCAATTTGGACTCGCAGTTTCTCTTCTTCCTGCTTCAAAGCGCTGATATCTTCTAATACCTGCTTTTCACCTTGCCATTGTCCGTTTAATTCTTCTTGCTTTCCTGTCAAATCGGTGATTTCTTGCTGGATGCGTCCTAAGCGTTCCTGAGTTTGAAATGTGGTTTTTTCTTCTCCCGCTAAGGACAGCTTTTCCATTTCTAGCTGCATCAAGCGACGCTCGATATTTTCTAATTCCGCAGGTTTGGAAGTAATTTCCATTTTCAACTGCGCTGCGGCTTCGTCTACCAAATCGATGGCTTTATCTGGTAAAAAGCGATCGGCAATATAACGCGCTGACAATGTAGCGGCTGCTACCAAGGCTGAATCGGAGATTTTGACGTTGTGATGAACTTCATAACGTTCCTTAAGTCCCCGTAAAATCGAAATCGTATTTTCTACACTGGGTTGAGTGACCAGCACCTGTTGAAAACGCCGTTCTAAAGCTGGGTCTTTTTCAATATACTTCCGGTATTCATCCAAAGTTGTGGCACCAATACAGCGCAATTCACCCCGCGCTAACATCGGCTTGAGTAAATTACCAGCATCCATCGAACCTTGCTGTCCCGAACCAGCACCGACTACCGTATGTAACTCATCAATAAACAAAACTATTTGACCGCCGGATTCCGTAACTTCCCGGAGGACAGCTTTTAATCGATCTTCAAATTCACCTCGGTATTTAGCCCCAGCAATCAAACTACCCATATCCAAACCGATAATTTGCCGGTTCTTCAAAGATTCGGGAACATCACCATTGATAATTCGTTGAGCTAAAGCTTCCGCGATCGCAGTTTTTCCGACTCCAGGTTCCCCAATTAAAACGGGATTATTTTTACTCCGACGAGACAACACCTGAATTACCCGGCGGATTTCTTCATCTCGTCCAATTACAGGGTCAAGTTTACCCGCTTTTGCTTGTTCGGTTAAATCCCTGCCAAATTTTTCCAAAGCTTCATAGCGAGACTCAGGATTTTGGTCAGTCACCTTCTGACTACCCCGCACATTTTTGATCGCAGCTTCTAAATCCGCAGTAGTAGCGTTTAAACTTCTAAATATTTTCTTACCAACACGCTCCTCTTCCGCAAAAGCCAGGATCAAATGTTCGATACTAATGTAAGAATCATTCATCCTAACTCTTGCATCTTCAGCACCATCAAGCATTCGGTCAAGACCCTTGCCGAGGTATAGTTGGTCACTTCTACCAGTTTTTGGCTGACGGCGAGCAAAATCTTCCAACTGTTGCTGTAATCGCTCAACTTCCACCCCAGCGCGACCGAGAAGCCGAGAAGCCAACCCATTATCTTGTTCCAAAAGAGCCAGCATCAAATGTTCGACATCTAACTGCTGTTGTTGGTAAGCACGCACAATATCCTGAGATTTAACAATTGCTTCCCAGGCTTTATCAGTAAATTTATCTGGATCTGTAGGCTGCATATTAAGAATTTTAGATTTTAGATTTTAGATTTTAGATTTTAGATTTTAGATTAGGAAAATTGTAAATTAATTTGTCTTAAATAAATATCCAAGGCATTGGTAATTGGTAATTAGGGATAGGGCATTGGCAAAATAAAAAGTTATAAGTTATCAATTAGTACATATCTAGAAATATATTTAGAAGCAGATATAAACCAATAGTAAAAGACTTCATAATATATAAAATTCAAAATTATACAGCCATTCTAAATTTCTAACTCCTAACTCCCAACTCCTAACTCCTAACTTTCCCCATCCCCCATTACCAATTACCCATTACCCATTACCCATTCCCAATTTAAAACGAAAACACCGTTCTTAACGTAGTTTGCCAAATAGTACCTTGGTTACTGTCGTTATCTGGGTTAATTACCAAAGAAATAATCGGAGTAACGCTGATATTGTCGCTGAGTTGCAGATTGTAAAATGTCTCGAAGTTAGTTTGAGTGGCATTTCCTAAACCGCTGCTAACAAACGGCTGACCGATCGCTACACCTGCAATATTACCGGGAATGCCAACGTTACGCAAACCAACACCAACACTCCAGCTAACTGGGTTTAAATCTAAATTTTGATCGATCGCAGTGTTGAATCCTTGATAATCACCTATACCCAAACGTCCAAAAATTCCCGTATTGCGATTAAGCGCGTATTCGGCGTTTAAACCGTAAGCGTTAATATTAGTGTCGTCAATTTCGGCGTTTGTATATTGCAGTTTTACAGCAAGTTTATCGCTAAATATATATTCTAACTCGGCACTTGCTTGATGCGGGTCGCCGAAAACACCGTCCGAGTCCGAGCTTGAGTCTGCATCCCCAGCAATATAAAGCGAACGAAAACTGAGTTTACTATTAGGTTTCCAGACAACAGCAGCACCAGCACCACCATTGCGATCGATTCTATTTTGGACAATTAAAGGATTATTCAGAAAAATTCCCGAACTAAAATCATTCGCTTCATTATTCCCATAACGATTACCGTCGATGAAATCTCGCGGAGACATTTTTGTACCCACACTCACTGCTAAATTCGATGCAGGACGTAAAGTATAGTACAAACGTCTGAGTTTGACATCATCTTCAATATCCGTAAAATCAAGTCCGCCAGCATTGGCAAAAATGCCACTACTTCCCAATAAGTTTAAATCTTTTTTTTGAGCTAAACCAACAGCATCACCACCGTTGTTCCCAGATTCCAACTGTGTTACCAGTAAATCTTTTTGACTAAAGCTAGTTGAAAAAGTCAATCGAGTCCGAGTAACCGCACTAAAATGAGCTTTTCTACCATCAGTTACCCCGATAATTTGCTGTCCTTTTAACTTAGTAGTAGTCGAAAATTGATTTGCCTGTAGCTGCGAAGAACGTTCTGTTATATCATCTAAGCGCCTTCGTAAATCCTGCAAATCTTGACGAAATTCTACTTGCAACCGTCGTAAAGTTATTCGATCTTGCTCAAAAGACCTGTCACCAATAGTTGTAGCAATAATACTTTCCAACTTATCCAAAGTCGCAGCTAAACCTGTAGCAAATTCATAACGAGTTAAAGCGCGATCGCCTTTAAAAGTCCCATCGGGTAAACCAGTAGTTATCCCGTATTTCTCGATCAATGATTTTAAAGCTTCATAAGCCCAATCCGTCGGCTTGACATCTGAGAGTTGATCTACCGAAGTTTGCTGAGCGAGTAAGGGGAGAGAGGGGAGTAAGGGGAGAGAGGGGGGGATGGGGGGATGGGGGGATGGGGAGAAAGAACTTGTAACTTCTAACCTTTGACCTTCTACTACCGTAGAAAATTCCGCTTCACTGATACCCTCCGGTGGGGATACTTTGATTAAAGAATCGGAAATTGGTTCACTAAGTTTTTGATTATCGAATAAAAGTTTTGTATCAAAGTCAAAGTTTAAATCTTCTGGGGAAGTATTTGGCAAAGCCGCTTCCGAGGGAAGACATTGACTCAAAATACTGTAGCCAAGCAAACCTCCTGCTAACAGCTTTGGATAACTAATTCTTTGCTTGAAAGACTGCTTGCTTAACTCCATCACACTTACACCAATAAGTATAATTATTGACTTTATAGTAATTCTTTTGTTTCTTGTTTAACAACGAAAGCTTGAGTAACCAAATCAAACAGTTCTACTTTATATCTATTTGTTCAGATTTTGTCCGAAAGCAACTACAGAAAATGGGAAGATTGGGAAAGAATTTCTGTATTAAAATTTCTAAATCCTAAAAGACCTAGCAATGCTACGTCTCTACAGTTCTATTTTCAAAATATTTCCCAAAACACTGGAAATCTTTTAAAATCTCCGCTTAGATAGTCGCGTAAACATCTTTAACGATGGGGTTGATGACCCTCTACGGCGGAAGGTAATTATAACGCATTCATACAAAGGAACACAAACACATGATGGATACTACGATTGAAGCGATTCTTGCCCGCGAAATTCTGGATTCTCGTGGTAGACCGACTATTGAAGCTGAAGTACATTTGGTAAATGGTGTCGTGGGATTGGCACAGGTTCCCAGTGGCGCTTCTACAGGGACTTTTGAAGCTCATGAATTGCGTGACGGGGATAAAAGTCGTTATGGCGGTAAAGGTGTCCTCAAGGCAGTGCAGAACGTCAATGAGACGCTAGCCCCCAAGCTGTTGGATATGGATGCTCTTAACCAAGAACTGCTTGATAAAACCATGATTGCCTTGGATGGTTCTCAAAATAAATCCAATTTGGGTGCGAATGCGATTTTAGGGGTATCCTTGGCTGCTGCAAAGGCAAGTGCTGAATCTTTGGGACTTCCCCTATATCGTTATTTAGGCGGTCCTTTGGCGAATTTATTGCCCGTACCATTGATGAACGTAATTAACGGAGGAGCGCACGCTGCAAATAACGTTGATTTTCAAGAGTTTATGATTGTCCCCATCGGTGCATCTTCTTTCCGTGAAGCATTGCGTTGGGGCGCGGAAGTGTTCGCTACCTTGAGCAAAGTTTTGGATGAGAAAGGTGTATTAACTGGTGTTGGTGACGAAGGTGGTTTTGCTCCAAATTTGGAATCAAATCAAGTTGCTTTAGAATTATTAGTTGCTGCGATTAAACAAGCCGGTTACAAGCCAGGGGAAGAAGTTGCTTTAGCTTTAGATGTTGCAGCCAGTGAATTTTACAAAGATGGACAATACGTCTACGACGGTAAACCTCACTCCCCCGTTGAATTCATTGATTACATGGGACAACTGGTAAATCAATATCCCATCGTGTCAATTGAAGATGGTTTGCACGAAGAAGACTGGCAGAATTGGCAGTTACTTACCGAAAAATTGGGTTCTAAAGTCCAGTTAGTTGGTGATGACTTATTTGTTACCAATGCTCAACGCTTGCAAAAAGGAATTGAGCAAAAATCAGCTAACTCAATTTTGATTAAACTCAATCAAATTGGTTCCTTGACTGAAACCTTGCAAACTATCGACTTAGCGACTCGTAACGGTTTCCGTTCGGTAATCAGTCATCGTTCCGGCGAAACCGAAGATACCACAATTGCTGACTTAGCAGTAGCTACCAGAGCCGGACAAATTAAAACAGGTTCGTTGTGTCGAAGCGAACGGGTTGCTAAGTATAATCGCTTGTTGAGAATTGAAGATGAATTAGGAGACAGCGCAATTTATGCAGGTACCGTAGGAATGGGACCGAAGTAATTTTGGATTTTAGATTTTAGATTTTGGATTGAATCTAATACTCCAATTTATATTTTGTAGGTTGGGTTAGGCGAAGGACAAATTATAATTCTCAACGAGGAATTTATCTTTTTCGCCGTAACCCAACATTAATTTAGGGAATTAGGAATCGAGAATTGGGGTATTAAAAATTAAGAGTTAAATTAAAATATTTTATCTACAATCTTGATGTTGGGTTACGACACGAGAATATAAATTCGCGTTGTAAATTCAATTTTGTTTTTGTGTCTAACCCAACCTACGAACTAATTATTTCAATTAAGTAACTATTGCCATTTGTTTGTATTTTGTAGGTTGGGTTAGGCGAAGGACAAATTATAATTCTCAACGAGGAATTTATCTTTTTCGCCGTAACCCAACATTTATAATCTGGGGAATTAAGAATCGTGAATTGGGGTATAAAAAATTAAGAGTTAAATTAAAATATTTTTTCCACAATCTTGATGTTGGGTTACGACACGAGAATATAAATTCGCGTTGTAAATTCAATTTTGTTTTCGTGTCTAACCCAACCTACGAACTCCTAACTCTACAACAACATCCCCGCGATACAGGCTGTCATAAAACACGCGATCGCACCACCAACCATTGCTCTAACCCCCATTTGTGCTAAATCTGCTTGACGATTGGGGGCGATCGCGCCGATTCCCCCAATTTGAATCCCAATAGATCCAATATTCGAGAATCCACACAGAGCATAAGTAGCAAGTATTCTGGCTCTTTCGGATATAGCTGAGTCTGCGACCATTTTTTGCAGGTCTTGATAGGCGATAAATTCGTTTAAAATCGTCTTTTTACCTAGCAATATCCCCACTTGTCCACAATCTGCCCACGGTACGCCCATCAACCAGGCTACGGGGGCGAGTAAGTATGAAAATATCCACTCTAATGATAGTTGTGGTAAACCCGCTTGCAGCCCGATATAGCCCAACACACCGTTGACTAAGGCTAATAATCCTAAAAAAGCAATCAACATCGCAGCGACATTTAAAGCTAATTTCATCCCTTCACTCGCACCAGTTGCGGCTGCATCGATCACATTGGAATACGCGCTTTCGACTTCGATTTTTACTTTACCAGCGGTAGGTGATTCCTCAGTTTCCGGGTACATCACCTTGGAAACAGCTAAAGCTGCGGGTGCAGACATTACTGAAGCAGCGATTAAATGTTCTGCTGACACCCCAAAGGAAATATACGCAGCCATCACCCCACCTGCGATCGTCGCGAATCCTCCGGTCATAATTGCGTGTAATTCGGAGCGGGTCATAGTTGCTACATAGGGTTTGATTAATAAAGGAGCTTCCGACTGTCCGACAAAGATATTTGCAGCCGCACTCAGGGACTCGGAACCCGATGTTTTCATAGTTTTCATCATCACTGCTGCGACGATTTGCACGATTCTTTGCAAGATACCGTAGTGGTACAAGATAGTGATGAAGGAAGAGAAAAAGATAATTGTCGGTAGTACTTTAAAAGCGATGTAGTGTTCTTCAAAGTTATCACCAAACACGAATTTTGCACCTGCATCGGAATAGTTGAGAAATTGACTTACCACGTCTCCAAGAAATTTGAATACAATAAAACCCGGTTTTGTTCTGAGAATTATTACCCCGAAGATTAACTGTAAACCAATTCCCCACAGCACGGGAACCCACCGGATAGCACGACGGTTAACGGACAAACCATAAGAAATCCCCACAAATGCAAAGATTCCAAACAACGAGATCAAACGCATAATCAGTTATCAGTAAAGGTAAGGAGTAGGGAGTAGGGAGTAGGGAGT
>NZ_JAYGHM010000127.1:0-5079 GCF_034931125.1 Rivularia sp. UHCC 0363
GATTGTGGAGCGGGTTTTGGGTGCAAATCATCCTCATACTGTGATTATTCGGAATAATTTTGAGAATTTACGCGCACAGCAACAGTAAGATGAGGATAATTCTTAATTTTTGTCATTGTCATTGCGTTCACGCAGTGTTCCCTCTTAGGGAAGGAGGAACGACGTTGCTGAAAGCTTCTCGAAGAGTAGCAATCGCAACATCTCGATTACGAATAAGTCAATGCGATTGCTTCGTTCCTCGCTTCGGACAGTTTGATATTAACTCGTTGGTAGTTGAGATGTTGGGATTGCTTCGTTCCTCGCAATGACGGTTTGACAGTTACTTGTTGGTGTTGAAGTTGTTGGGATTGCTTCGTTCCTCGCAATGACGGTTTGACAGTTACTTGTTGGTAATGACATCACAATAAACCGTCATACAAATCGCACCATTGTGGATTCATGCTATTGACTAAATCGATTTTCTTTTGTCTGGAACCAGCTTTGATTTGTTTCTCTCTTGTTATAGCGCTATTAATATCGGTAAAAATTTCGTAATAAACCAATTTATTAACGTTGTACTTTTTTGTAAAACCAGCAATTAATTTTTCTTTGTGTTCGTAAACTCTTCTAATTAAATTATTCGTAACACCTGTATAAAGTACGGTGTTATATTCATTTGTAATTATATAGATATAGTATTGATGGCTCATTGATTGTAATTAACTTGCTATAGATTTTACGTTGTCTTAAGCTAAGTTTGTTATTCTTGGGTCAGAAATACTTTTGCCTACATACATTTATAATCACTTAAATTCATGTTCAACTACACTAATAAACTAATTCAAGGTTGGAAAGAAAATGTAAGTCCCCGATTGTCCCCTTTATTATCATTTGTTTGGGTGGGTGGGTTTGCGATCGCAGTTTTTTCGCTGTGGGGATTTTTCCAAATTGCGGAAAAGGTATTTGCAGAAGAAACCGCAGATTTTGATACGGCGATTTTGCAAAGTATCTACAAATTACATACTCCTTTGCTAAATCAAATTATGACTGGTATCACATTCTTTGGGAATGGTTCAACATTAATTTTTTTAAGTTGTTTTGTAGGGATACTTTTATTAGTTAGTCGAAAATTTGCTAGTGCTTTTACTTTAGTTATCGTCGCGTTTGGGGGTCTGGGTTTAAATGCATGGCTTAAAACATTATTTGCACGAGTGCGACCTGCTTTATGGGAAAGGATTGTAGATGTTAACTCATTTAGTTTTCCTAGCGGTCATGCGATGGTTTCGTTAGTTATTTATGGTTTTGTGGGTTATTTGCTAATCGCTAATTTCCGTCCTTGGAGGGGTTTAATTTTATTTTTTACAACTTTATTAATTTTAGCAATTGGTTTTAGTCGTGTTTATTTGGGAGTTCATTGGTTAACAGATGTGATTGCTGGATATGCTGCTGGGTTAGTGTGGTTAATTAGCTGTATTTTTAGTTTAGAAATTTTACAATCTTTGTTGCGAAGAAAGAATCAACAAGCTGTTAACGATTGATTGATAAATTATTTGATTTGTTTGAATAAAAACCTAACTCTTGTCGATTTATTTTGTTTTAAATAAGGAGAATTTCCCCTTAAAAAAAATTATAAGTAGTGCGAGCATCTTGCTCGCTTTCGTTTAACCAGGACTTATACGATTGTCACAATACTAATTCATAAATACTATTGCAAAAACTTTGTTAACCAACTAGCAAAACTAACCCTATTAACTACGCTTAATCACTCATATCACATAAAATTATTATTTCAAAAACTATATATAAAAATTATTCATTGATACTTATACTGATAATTAAAAAAAAAGAAGAATAAAAATCACAATACAAACCTATTAGTTGGACAAGAGAATCGAAGAAATCAATTTCTTTTAAGGAAACCGAAGTGTTCCCCGTTACAAAATAATAAAAAGCACATCAAAAACCTTGAAAACCCTTATATAAAAACCAGTGAGTACATGGTAAGTTTTTCAAGTCCATTGTCTGCACTTTCCGCCCTACATAATGCATTTGCACTATTTAAACCCAGAACATATTCAGGAATTAGTCAATAGTAGTGGCATTGATTTACACCTGCTGAAGCTGAATTTTTGCTCTCTTGAAGACAGAAATGCTTACGATTATCTATTGATTTCGGAATTAATTCCCCGTACAAATACCGGAATAGTTAAGAGCTACTGGCTGGAGCGTTACGCTCATGTTAGTGCTGGTGGCTGGTGGTGTTCGGGGGTTGATGTGTTGAATAATTGGCACATGATGGAGTGGGGATGTTTCAAGCCTAACCAACCTCGTGTCAATCACAAAGGTAAGTCTATAAAATACGAACATCCACCCTGTACCCCAACGCGGATATTTTGTTTGCGGGTACCTTTGCAAATATGGGAGCAGGTAGCTCAGCGTTACAATGTCAAGCTACCCAAAAATATTACTATTGCTGAGGATGGAGCTGCTGTCGGCTTTTGGAAGTGGGTAATGGAATGTAATATACCCGTAATTATCTGTGAAGGTGTGAAGAAAGCAGCCGCACTTTTGACTCAAGGATATGCTGCGATCGCGATTCCTGGAATTACCAGCGGTTATCGGGTTATTAAAGATAAATTTGGTCAAGTTATCCGTCGTCAACTGATTGCGGATTTAGCAGCTTTTGGTATTACTAAACGTACTATTTATATTTGTTTTGATTTTGAAACTGAAGTTAAGAAAGTCAATGCTGTAAACAATGCTATATCTCAACTTGGTTTATTATTTCAGGAAAAAAACTGCCCGGTTCAAGTAATTGAACTTCCGGGGATGGAAAAAGGAGTTGATGAGTTTATTGTCGCTAAAGGTGCGGCGGCTTTTGATAAAATTTATAGTCAAAGTCTGGATTTAGAAGTTTACCTTGCCCATAGTAAACCCTATACTAATTTAACTGTTCCTGCGGCTCTGACTGTAAACTCTCGTTATTTAGGTAATATCCCTTTTCCAACTTCTGGATTAGTAGGTGTAAAATCCGCGAAAGGAACTGGAAAAACCACAGCCTTACAAGCAGTTGTTCAACAGGCTTTAGATATAAATAAACCTATTTTATTAATTACTCATAGAATCCAGCTAGGAAAATTTTTATGTGAAAAAGTGGGGATTAAATGGGGTTTAAGTCATAGAGAATGGGGAATTCAAAATAGGTCAATGAATTCTTCTACTGGATTATGTATTGATTCAATTTGGAAGCTCAATCCTTCAGACTGGGAAGGAGCGATAGTTATTTTAGATGAAGTTGAACAATCTTTGTGGCACCTGTTACATAGTAATACTTGTAAAGATAAACGAGTCAAGATTTTAAAGTTATTTCAGCAGTTAATTTCTACTGTTTTAACAACAGGAGGATTAGTTATTGCTCAAGATGCGGATTTATCCGATGTTTCTTTAGAATACCTCCAAAAATTAGCAGGGATAGAATTAACACCTTGGGTTGTTGTAAATCAGTGGAAACCGGAAAAAGCTTGGGATGTAACTTTTTATGATTCCCCTAATCCGACACCGTTAATTCAACAGCTAGAATTGGATTTACTTGCCGGAAGAAAATGTTATGTTACTACCGATAGTCGTTCGGGACGTTATAGCAGTGAAACCATCGAACGTTATTTAAAAGAACGTTTTGATAAATTACGACATTTATATCCTAAAACTTTAATAGTCAGCAGTCATACTACTAATACACCGGGACATGAAGCGGTTGATTTTGTCGCATCAATTAATCAAAAAATTCCCGAATACGATGCTGTTTTTGTCACTCCTACTCTGGGAACGGGAATCAGTATTGATGTGCGGCATTTTGATCGAGTTTACGGAATTTTTCAAGGGGTAATTCCAGATTCCGAAGCTAGACAAGCCTTAGCAAGGGTACGTGATGATGTCCCGCGTATTGTATGGTGTGCTAAGCGAGGAGTCGGTTTAATTGGTAGCGGTAGCACGAATTATCGATCGCTGTCTTTTTGGTATCAGGAAAATCAAAAAGAAAATTTGGCCCTATTGAGTCCAATGCATAAAATAGACGTTGATTTACCCTTAGTGTATGACCCAATTCATCTCAGAACTTGGGCAAAATTATCTTCAAGGGTAAATGCTTCTATTAACTTTTATCGTCAATCGATGAAAGAAGGTTTAACGGCTGAAGGACATAATTTATGGGTGCGTACCAATGATATTCAGAAGAACATTATTCGTGACTTACGCTATGCATTTTTAGCTACGGATAAAGAAGATTCCGCAACTCGGAGAAGATTGATTTTGGAAATTGTCAAAGTCAAAAGAGATTGGGAGCAAAGCCGTTATAAATCTCAAGAAATTAATCAGAATATCAAAAAAATCAAGCAGCAAAATCAACTAGCGGTAGCAACTGCTGTAAGTAATGCTCCAGATATAGATTATTTGGAATACGAACAATTATTAAAGAAACATTCTCTTACAGATGACGAGCGTTACAAAATCAATAAATACTTTCTCAGAAAAAGATACGGTGTAGAAGTTACCCCTCAACTAAAATTGCAGGATGAGAAAGGCTACTACTATCAATTAAGAACCCATTATTATTTAACTCACTCTAGCGACTATTTCCATATTCGAGATCAACAAGAATGGAATCAACAATTGTCATGCGGTGAGGGGAAAGTTTTTCTACCCGATTTAAGAATTTATACTTTGAGAATAGAAGCCCTCCGAGCATTGGGGGTATTACAGTTGCTCGAATCCGGTAAAGAATTTACTGAAAATGATGCGGATTTAATATTACTAAAAAATACCGTATTACAGTGCAACAAACATATTCAAAGAGCGTTGAATATTAATTTAGCAGTGGAAAAAGAACAGGTTTCAGCGATCAAGATTATTCGGCGAGTTTTTAGTTTATTCGGTTTGAAAATAAAACGGGTAAATAATGTATATCGGATCGATTCAGAAACTCTTGATGATGGAAGGGATGAAATATTTTCTATATGGCATCAACGAGATGAATTGATGTTAACTCATATTAAAAATATTGCTGATTCTAATATTGAAATGAAGGCTAAAGTTGCTTAGTCC
>NZ_JAYGHM010000127.1:5203-5872 GCF_034931125.1 Rivularia sp. UHCC 0363
GAACATTGTTAATTGATAATTGTTAATTAATATCACCGATTCCTTGCATACCGGGGACGACACGGTGTACCCCAACAAACTTGTCCGTCAGGCAAATCGGTCAAAACAGTACTTCGCGCACCCACTACAGCATTTGCTCCAATTGTTACTCCCTGTCCGACAAAGCAATCTGTCGCAACCCAAGCACCATTACCGATCGCAATTTTACCTGTTTGCAAACCGAAGGCTGGGTCTTTGATATCATGGCTACCAGTACAGATATAGCTTTTCTGTGAAATTACGCAGTGAGAACCGATGTTAATTTCATCGATACTGTATAAAACAACATCATCGCCAATCCAACTATAGTCACCGATAGTTACTTTCCAAGGATAAGTAAAACGGGCAGTAGGTCTAATCAATACACCTTTACCGATACGTGCGCCAAAAAGACGCAGTAAAGCGCAGCGTATCCCACTTAGATTGTGAAGAGTTAGAGGAAAGGTAATTGCCTGCACGAACCACCATAAAAATATGTACCAACCCGCACGTCCCCGGTCGAAGTTGGATTGGTCGTATTTACGTAAATCAACAAAAGGTTCGGTATTTAATAATGTGGGCATCGCGGGGATTTTAGATTTTAGATTTTAGATTTTGGATTGGGGATCGAGAGTTAGGAGTTAGGAGTTA
>NZ_JAYGHM010000127.1:6033-8236 GCF_034931125.1 Rivularia sp. UHCC 0363
GTTAAGAATTTTTCACCCCATCTCCCCATCTCCCCATCTCCCCATCTCCCCATCTCCCCATCACCTTGTCCCCCTCTCCATTAGGTTACTGACTGACTAACTTTCCCAGCAATCGCAGGTTGTGGTTTATCTGAAGCAGTGTTTAAACTACCACCGCAGCTACGCAGTTCGTAGAGTTTTACGCCGATTTGGTATTCGTATTGACTTAAAAGTCGTCCGTAAATATATCCAGCTTTGCCGTCTAGGAAGCCGCGCTGAATGATATAAAACAAGATAAACCGTAACAATGGTTTAAATGGTAATCTTACCCAGATTTTCTTTAAGAAACGCTTGCGCTGTACTGCATCACCAAATAGACTTGCACCGATAGTACCGTCATCACCTTTACCCGTGAGTAAATTATAGTAAACGCGAGCTTCCCAATTTGAATAACGATTGTGTCTTGCTAACCAGTGGTAAAGGTCGCGGAAGTCTTCGTGAAGCATATCGTTTTTTAGATATCCCACTTTATTACTTAAAACAACGTGTTCGTGAACTTCGTTGTCACCTGTATTGGGAATATCTTCGGTATTTAGATTTTCGTAACGACCTTCTTTATACTTGAATAAACGCAGGTTCCAATCGGGATATTTACCACCGTGACGAATCCATTTACCCAAGAAAAATACGCGCCGATTTAGATAATAACCGCTATATTCCGGGTTCTCAATTGCTTGAGCAATTTCATCCCATAACTCAGGAGTAATGCGTTCATCACAATCAACTATTAATACCCATTCGTTGCGGAAAGGTAAGTTTTCTAAAGACCAATTTTTCTTCTTAGGCCAACCTCCGTTAAAGTTGAACTGTACGACTTTTGCACCGAAACTTTCAGAAATTTCAATGCTGCGATCGCTACTTTGAGAATCAACAACAAAAATTTCGTCTGCTCTAGCAACACTTTTCAAACAAGCAGGTAAATTTGCTTCTTCATTTTTAGCCGGAATCAAAACGGAAACTGGTATTTTAGAAGGCATATAATTATATTAGTTGTTAGTTATTAGTCGTTAGTTATTAGTGATTATCTATGTACTAACTACTTTTTTGTAGATAAAAGTCCCTGAATAGCTGCGTTTAAATAACCTATTTGACCGTAAGCATACACAAGTTTATCAAAGCGTTCTGCGGGGTCGGAATAATGCTGCACTGCTTTATATAAACCACGGATAAACCGTTCGCTACCGCGCTGTAACTGTCCTGTACCGGCTTTACCGGCAAGCTGTTCTCGATAACATTCACTGATACCTTGCCACCACCCACGACTGAAAAACCAGGAACGTTTGAGACGTTCTGGAGAGACATTATGAGCGACTAAAGCATCGGGAAGATAGGCGACTTCCCAACCTTTTTCTAAGGCTAATTCGGTCATTTGCAGTTCTTCGTTGGAAAGTAAGTTTTTACCTACTCGTCCGAGATTGGTGTCAAAACCTCCAATTTGATCTAAGAAACTGCGACGTATTGAATAATTCAAGCCTCTAGGAGTGTCACCGGGCTTTTCAATGGAGATAACGCGATCGCCTAAATCGTATGCTCCTAAATTACTGGCTAATCCTGGTGATAACCAACGGGGTGGTTGGGTTTGTTCTGGCCACAATAATGTAACTTTACCACCGGCGATCGCCAATTTAGGGTTACTTTGGTAGGCAGAATCAAGAATTTGTAACCAGCATTCGCTTGCCACAGCGTCGTCATCAAGATAGGCGAAGATTTCACCACTACTTGCTTTAGCACCAGTATTACGAGCTACCGATAATCCTAAGATAGGTTCGTAAATATACTTAAGTCGCGGATTCTCAAGCCTTTGTTCTACGACTTGTTTGGTATTATCTTTTGACCCATTATCTACCACTACCACTTCAAAACCAGCAGCAAAATCCTGCGACAAAAGGCTATCTATCGCAGCACCTAAATAGTTATCTCGATTATGAGTACAGATAATGGCAGAAATTTGCGTGTCTGGCATTTTTATTGCAACCGTTAGATTTCAGAAGCTGAATTTTATTTTTTAATGGCTAATTTATCTTAGCTTTATTGCTATTACATATTAGCTATTACTAAAATTCAACAACTGCCTGCACAGAATCTTAACTAAAAATTTTTAACACACCAACCGAGTTTTTTCGGATATTGGTTTTGAGGGAATTGGGAATTGGGAATTGGGAGT
>NZ_JAYGHM010000128.1:0-7615 GCF_034931125.1 Rivularia sp. UHCC 0363
AGAAATCCCCGTGTCTTCAGACCGGGGAAGCTTAAAAGCTGCTCGATTGCTGAAAATTTGTACTCAAAGAGTCCGACAATTACTTTATGAAGGTCGAATTGTCGGAGCAAAAAAGGTTGGTAGATTTTGGCGGATTCCTGTATTTAAAGGAATGCCTAAAATAGAAGAAGGTAAACGAGGTCCTAAAGGAACTTGGAGAAAACGATTAAGCTCGCCACCAACTTTTATCCATGTCAATTCCCATAAGATAAAAGCTAATAATAAACATGGTACTAATGAGCCAGTAATCATTGTTAAATCAGGCTCTGAGGAAATTCATGCCCATAACGTGAAAATAAATGGAAGTTGTGAAGTGATTTATAGTCCTAATGACGCTCTGCCTTCTGGAGCTATGGTTTGGATTGCAGTGAATTCGGATGTAGTGGTCAAACCTTATATTTTTGCTGATATGGAGTAGTTTGAATTAGAAGAAATACCATTTTTTTACAAAAATTTTGAAGCCTGCTTTAATCTCGACTTTAAAATTATTAACTTAGTAAGGTTTTTTTAAACAATAATTATCGTCAAGATAGAACTAATATACTATTTAACATTTTAAACAAAAAAACGGTAGAGAAATTAAATTCCCTACCGTCTTATAATTTTCAAAATTCTAGATTCTCACGATCTAAAGATCAACTATTACCCCTCAACAGCTTGAGGCAAAGCATCATCTTGACCGCTACTATCTTCTTCAGACTTCTCGGCTGTAACAAGTATATTGCCAGCTTCGTTTACATCAACTAAGGCGATATCACCTTCACCAATGCGTCCGGAGAGTATTTCTTCGGCAAGACTATCTTCAAGCAAGCGCATAATCGCCCGACGTAAAGGTCTTGCACCGTAGCTGGGGTTATAACCTTCTACAAGCAAACGCTCTTTGAAGCGATCGCTCACTCTCAACTCGATACCTTTTTCGGTAAGTCGTCCGAATACTTCCTTGAGCATGATATCGGCAATTAACATTACCTCTTCACGGTTCAACTGACGGAAGACGATGATTTCATCTAGACGGTTGAGGAATTCAGGACGGAAGTACTGCTTAAGTTCTTCGTTAACCAAAGTCTTGATCCGATTGTACTGAGAATCGCTCGCATCTTCGGCAAACTCGAAACCGATACCACCACCACCTTTTTCAATTACCTTAGAACCGATGTTAGAAGTTAATATCAGTAAGGTATTTTTGAAATCTACGGTACGTCCCTTAGCATCCGTTAATCTACCATCTTCAAGAATTTGAAGCAGCATATTAAATACATCGGGGTGCGCTTTCTCGATTTCGTCGAAAAGTACTACCGTATAAGGTCTGCGTCTTACAGCTTCCGTTAACTGACCGCCTTCGTTGTATCCGACATAACCAGGAGGCGAACCAATCAGCTTACTGACGGTGTGACGCTCCATGAATTCGGACATATCCAGACGAATCATTGATTCTTCTGAACCGAAGAAGTAAGAAGCCAAAGATTTAGCTAATTCAGTTTTACCTACACCAGTAGGACCTGAGAAGACAAAGCTAGCAATTGGTCGGTTGGGATTTTTCAAGCCAACACGAGCGCGGCGAATTGCTCGCGAAACTGCTTTCACAGCTTCTTCTTGACCAATTAAACGTTGGTGCAAGGTGTCTTCCATATGCAGCAATTTCTCGGATTCGGATTCGGTGAGTTTGCTCACCGGAACACCAGTCCAAGAAGCCACAATGTGAGCAATATCTTCTTCAGTAACTACAGGTTCTTCACCTTCAGTTCGAGTCGCACCGGCTTTGCTTTGAGCGATCGCACGAATTTCTGCTTTGATTTCCATTTCGCGATCGCGCAATTCACCAGCTTTATCAAAGTCTTGGGAACGTACCGCGTCATCTTTCTCTTTGAGAATTTTACGCAGTTCTTTGTCTAACTCTTTAGCTGCGGGAGGCAGTTGGGAGTTAATCAAACGTACCCGGCTTCCAGCTTCATCAATTAAGTCAATTGCTTTATCTGGAAGAAAGCGATCGCTAATATAACGGTCGGACAATTTAGCCGCCGCTAGCACCGCTTCGTCAGAAATTTTCAATTTATGATGTTGTTCGTAACGGTCGCGCAGACCGCGTAAAATTTCAATAGTTTCATCTACTGAAGGTTCACCTACCATTACTGGCTGGAAACGACGCTCAAGCGCTGCATCTCGCTCAATGTGCTTGCGGTATTCATCTAGCGTTGTTGCGCCGATGCACTGCAATTCACCACGAGCTAAAGCTGGCTTGAGAATGTTGGCTGCATCAATTGCGCCTTCCGCCGCACCAGCACCAATCAAGGTGTGAACTTCGTCGATTACTAAAATTACATTTCCCGCCTGACGGATTTCATCCATAATCTTTTTCAGGCGTTCTTCAAATTCACCCCGATACTTGGTTCCTGCTACAAGCAAGCCAATATCAAGGGTTACTACACGCTTGTCTTCTAAGATATCAGGTATATCTTTATTGGCAATGCGTTGTGCCAATCCTTCTGCAATAGCCGTTTTACCAACACCTGGTTCCCCAATTAATACTGGGTTGTTTTTGGTTCGGCGACCCAAAATTTGGATTACCCGCTCAATTTCTTTGGCGCGTCCAACCACGGGGTCGAGTTTGCCATCAAGCGCCATTTGGGTCAGATTAGAACCAAATTCATCCAGAGTCGGAGTTTTATTGCGTCCAGATTGGCCAGTAGCCGTAACTTCAGCGGTTTCACCAAGCATACGGATAACTTGGGTTCTGACCTTAGATAGGTCTACACCAAGGTTTTCCAGTACTCTAGCTGCTACACCTTCTCCTTCGCGGATCAAGCCTAACAGTAGATGCTCGGTACCAATATAGTTATGACCTAATTGGCGAGCCTCTTCCAAAGATAGTTCAAGAACTCGCTTTGCCCGTGGGGTAAAAGGAATTTCCACGGCTACAAAACCAGAGCCTCGACCTATAATTTTTTCGACTTCGATTCTGGCATCTTTAAGGTTAACGCCCATTGATTTGAGCACCTTAGCCGCAACGCCAGTACCTTCGCCAATTAGACCCAATAGAATCTGTTCGGTACCAACAAAATTGTGCCCAAGGCGGCGAGCCTCTTCTTGAGCAAGCATTATCACTTTGATGGCTTTTTCTGTGAAGCGTTCAAACATAAGGCATTATTCCCATCGCCTGCGTCGTGCCGGTACGCTGATTTTAGCACAGGCAAATCCTATGGGTGTCTTTATAAACCTCGTAGACATCCAAATCCTTCAAACCCATTTAATAGGTCGGAACTACATAATATTTCTTACTTTGTTGTAGTCAGTGTACTGAGGAGCTTAATTAAGTGCGCTATTTGACTTGACTACAATCCATACACACTTAATCTCGGCAATTTACGGAGTTATTTTCCAACCATCACTAATATCAATTTAATTTTTTTATGTCAAGACGATTTTGAACTTTATAACAATTGTTTATCGTTCAGTTAAATCTCATTTAAATATCGTTTAGTTTTAGCTTTAACAATTGTCTTGTAGATTTTGAGTAAAAAGATAAAGATACCAAAAGAAGGGGGAGAACGGGAGAGGGGGAGACGGGGAGATTGATAGCGAGCGAGACGCTCGCACTAACTCCTAACTCTTTTAATCCAAATAAAGCATCCGTTGTTAAAGTCCATTCGCGTAGCGTGTGTGTAGGACAAATCCAAAATCTATTGACGCGAAAGCGTCTTCCCGCAGGGTAATCCAAAATTAAATGACTCCTAACTGCTTGGCTAAGGTTTCTGGAAAATCTGGCTTCTGTATGCCTCCAAGCCACAGAATTAAAGCGTCTTCGCCGTTGTCTTGGTAATAGCGTCGCCGTTTTCCTGCTGTCTTAAACCCAAATTTTTCGTATAAAGATATTGCAGCTTGATTGGAAGCTCGCACTTCTAGAGTCGCTCGTTCCAAACCGCGATCGCGAGCTGTCTCGATCAAAGAGTAAAGTAAAGCCGCTCCTATTCCTTGACGGTGATATTGAGGATTTACTGCCAAAATTGTAATATGGGCTTCTTCCAAAATTGACCAAAAGCAACCCATTCCTAGGAGTTTATCAGCGTTATTAAAGCAAAATAAACCTTGCATCTCGCTATTAGGACTATCTATCTCCCTTTCATAGGCAGCTTCTGACCACAATCCTCCAAAGCAAATTTTATCCAGTTCGAGGATTGCGGATAGATGCTCATTAGATAAAGGTTGAATTTGTGCCTCAAATTTATTCACTTTATTGGTTATCGTACATCGCTCTTTGTACACTGGAAAACGGGAGATAAATGTCGCCTAGAATTCAAACACAAACAACTTAGACCTATATCGTTATGGTATCGACTCATCCTACTGGGGTTCAAAGCAAAGGTAGTATATATCTACTATCTAATCAAAAAGAAAATATTTCGCCGAATCAATCGCTTTTACCAATAAGCGCGAAAGTTAATGATCGCGACACTTTGGAAATAGGGGGTTGTGATGTAAGCACATTAGTAAAACAGTTTGGTTCTCCGCTGTATATTTTAGACGAAGAAAGCTTGCGAACTGCTTGCCGTCAGTATCGCGATAGTTTCAAGCAATACTATAAAGGTGAATCCCAAGTATTGTACGCTTCCAAGGCATGGAATTGTTTGGCTGTGTGCGCGATCGTCGCATCCGAAGATTTGGGAATAGATGTAGCTTCTGGTGGCGAATTATATACCGCGATTAAAAGTGGTGCAAATGCCGAGAAAATTTACCTGCACAGCAATAACAAATCTCGTGAAGAATTAATTTTTGCTGCGGAATCCGGTTGTACTATTGTGGTGGATAACTGGCATGAGTTGAACACTCTAGTCGAACTAGGTAATGAAAATGGTTCAAGCTCTATACCATACCGCATCATGCTGCGTTTGACTCCGGGTATTGATTGTCATACCCACGATTACATCCGCACGGGACAGCTAGATAGTAAATTTGGTTTTGATCCCAATGCACTTGATGATGTGTTTGCTTTTGTGAGCAAAAATCAATCTTTCCTTAATTGCGTCGGCTTACACGCTCATATTGGGTCGCAAATTTTTGAACGCCAACCACATCAAGACTTGGCTGCTGTGATGGTAGAGTGGTTGAAAAAAGCCGCGACTTATGGTATAGACATTCTTGAGTTAAACGTTGGTGGCGGTTTGGGAATAAGATATATAGAATCAGATGACCCGCCTAGTATCGAAGAATGGGTAAAGCCGATTTGCGAGGTAGTTGAAAAAACTTGCCAAAACGCGAATCTTCCCTTGCCAAAATTATTGTGCGAACCCGGACGTTCTTTAATTGGCACGACCTGCGTTACAGCATATAGTATTGGTGCATCGAAGGAAATTCCCGGAATTCGTAAATATATTGCTGTAGACGGTGGAATGTCAGATAATCCGCGTCCAATTACGTACCAGTCAATTTATCGAGCAGTGGTCGCGAATAAAATGTCCGCACCATTGACCGAAACCGTGACTATTGCTGGTAAACATTGCGAATCAGGGGATATTCTGATTAAAGATGCCCAACTTCCTTTAACAAAACCGGGAGATATTCTCGTTGTCATGGGAACTGGTGCATATAATTACAGTATGTCATCCAACTACAACCGTTTGCCTCGACCGGCAGCAGTTTTAGTCGCAAATGGTGAAGCAAGTCTAATTTTGCAACGCGAGTCATATCAAGATTTGATTCGTCAAGATTGCTTACCAGAACGACTCACGAAAAACGAACAATAAAGGATGATAACGGGTCTAGTAGCAAGGAAGCATAAAATTGGACAAAAATCAACTATTTAATGCTCCATACTTCATGTTACCATGCCCTTAAGCTGCCCAGAGGGCATCTACATCTTTTATAATTTGAGCTTTATATCCTTCAAACAAAGCGCGTAATCCAGATGTCATGGGGAATTTATGGAAACAATGGCTGGCAAACCTGGGATGGTCGCAGTCCTTGTTAAAGACTCTGGATATCATGTTAGTGCTGGCGCTAACATATATGATGCTAGTATTCATTAGCGAACGTCGCACGCTATGGATGGTGCGGGGCTTTATTGTGTTAATGCTAGCTTCTGCTGTAAGTGGTTCCTTGCAGTTACAATTGCTAAATTTTGTGTTGCAAAGCTTGGTATATGGTTGTGCTGTAGCAATGGCGATAACTCTTCAGTCAGAGTTTCGCCGCTTTCTAGAACAATTGGGACGCGGTGAATTTCGCCAATTGTTCCAAACTTCAAGCTTAGCGGTGCCGAAATCCTATAGTGTAATTGATGAAATTGTTGATGCAGTTAAAGAGCTTTCAAAAAACCGAATTGGGGCTTTGCTGATTATAGAGACCACTGGTCCAATTGACGAACGGGATTTTTCCGTACCGGGAGTAAAGCTAAATGCTGAAGTTTCCAAGGAACTGCTACAAACAATTTTTCAACCAAAAACTCTTTTGCATGACGGTGCAACATTAATACGCGGTTCTCGGATTGTATCATCGGGTGTAATTTTACCGCTATCGGGACGCACTGCCTCCCGTCAGTTGGGAACTCGTCACCGTGCAGCGATGGGAATTACTGAGCGTGTCGAAAATTGTATTTGCGTTGTTGTATCAGAAGAAACAGGTTCTATTTCTTTAGCAGAAAGGGGAACTTTGAATAGACCGTTGACAATCACGAAGTTGAGAGATTCCTTGGAGACTCGGTTTTCTCCTGCTGTAGATCGGGAAGCTGTAGCTCCTGGTTTATTTAGTTTGGGTCGTCGAATTCGTGATAAGTCAGCCACATTAATTTCACGTTTACTTGGTTTAGCATCGACTGCTTCTCGGAATAAAAAATGACAGCACAATCAACAAATCTGGAATATTTACCAAGCGACTTAAAAAAAGAACTACTACCCAAGCACGTTGCAGTCATCATGGATGGCAATGGACGATGGGCTAAACGTAAGGGTTTACCCAGAATTATGGGACATAAGCGAGGAGTTGATATTCTCAAAGATTTGCTCCGCTGCTGTCAAGATTGGGGGATAAAAGCGCTAACAGCTTATGCTTTTTCTACCGAAAACTGGGGTAGACCCGAAGAAGAAGTTGAGTTTTTGATGACCTTGTTCCAGCGGGTTTTACGTCAAGAACTGCGAGAAATGCTACAAGAGAATGTAAAAATCAACTTTGTAGGCAATTTAGTGGCTTTACCAAATGCTTTACAGGCAGAAATTAGCCACTCTATTGAACAAACTAAAGACAATTACGGCGTTAATTTTAATGTTGCTACCAACTATGGGGGTAGACAAGAAATTATCCAAGCTTGTCGCGCGATCGCCGAAAAAGTCGAGCAAGGATTACTCCAACCTGATCAAATTAACGAAGCGACATTTGAACATCATCTTTACACCGCTGGAAGTTGCGACCCGGATTTAATCATTCGTACCAGTGGGGAAATGCGCTTGAGTAATTTTCTTTTATGGCAAGCAGCTTATTCAGAAATATATTTTACCGATACTTTGTGGCCAGATTTTGACCGCAGCGAATTTAAGAAGGCTTTATTGGCTTATCAGCAAAGAGAACGGAGGTTTGGCAAGGTTTAACTTTC
>NZ_JAYGHM010000129.1:0-7440 GCF_034931125.1 Rivularia sp. UHCC 0363
GTATGTACAGTAACAATGAACATGATTCTGTTGATGGGTTGTGCGAAGAAAAGAAGTTAAAATATGCTGCTAAGAATATTTACTATTATGGTATTCTACCATTTTTACCCAGCTTTGTATGGACGAAAACAGATACCAAAACAAGCTTATTTTTAGGATTTAGCTTAGTTTATTTGACAGTAAAAGAACCACTTTTAATCTCAATTATTTTATCCCTATCCTTATTTTTCTACTGTTTAAATAGAATCGTCAGCTTCATCCCAATATTCAACCACTTCGTAAAAGCAAAAATTCGCTTTTGGCATATCGCAGGAATAATTATTGCACTAACTGCAACTCTAACAGTATTTGAATTGCCAGCACAAGCAATTTTCTTAAGCGGATTGGAACAGTTTCTAACAGATATTGCCGAACAAAGTTCTTCAGGGGGAACAAGTTCAATTGACCCGGAAGCAATCACTTTAGTATTTAATGCAATCCGTGGAGTCTTTTTGCTGTTAGTTGGGGTTGCAGCATTATTTGCTTATAACCAAGCACAGCAAGGTAATGACTGGCGACCAATTGCAACTCAAGCAGGTTTAGCAATTGGAATTATTCTCACAATTGATGTTATTACTTTCCTGTTTATTGGTGATGGAACGGGTACTACTGGAGGGGGGGGATAGGAGGAGTGGAGGAGTGGAGGAGTGGGAGAGTGGGGGAGTAATAATTAGTAATTAAAAAGATAGTTGAATGGATTGGGAAAGAGAACCGATTAAAGTAAATAAAATATTAGGAAAACAAGCGGGCTTTGGTCCAATTCCAGCTAATCAAATTTTACCTTGGTTCGCAATTATCACCGTCTCCTACTTTATCTTCGATGGATTGCTCAGTTGGGGAATACCCAAAGTTGCAGTTATCAGTTTTTGGTTAATTCTAAGTTGGTGGTTTGTGACAGGTAAAGACCCGGATAAATATATTAATCGTTTTCGTAAACCCAAAGGTAGCAACTGGATTATCGGTGGAGCAATGTATGTGTCTCCTTTACTTTCTCGGAACATCAGAAATCAACTGAAAAAGCATAAACGCTGATGAAAACTCACATTCCTTCGATAAATTCTATCGACCAAAATAATGGAAAATCACAGTACATTCCCTTTGAAAACGAACTAGACCTCTGCTGCATGGTTCGCATCGAAAGGGATAATCGTAAAGTAGGAGCATTTTTACTCAACCAAGGTGATATCAAAGATGAAAACCAATTTCAAGTAGTTTTTGCATTCCAAATCAAAGGTATCCACAACCAACTTTATCCAGAAGAAATAGCATCAATATCAGCTTCCATCTCCGAAGCTATGAAATCTATCCTTCCAGGAGAAAAATGTACATTTCTTTTAGGACGTTATTCGGATGACTCTGCAAGACTTGAGCATCTTAATAATCTTGCACAAAATTGTTCCTTAAAACTACCCTCCATCTTAATCCGCAACGAACAAGCAAGAGTACAAGAATTGACTCGTAAGGGAGCAAGGTCAATTTGGCAGCAAATAGTATTCTGTACCTGGACTGTAGATAAATTTGGAGAAAATAAAACTGACCCTTTATCTAAATTAATACATTACACAGGTAAAGCCGGACGTTTTTTATTAGATAACGTTACTGGACGAATATCACAAAGGCAAGAACAACTTCTTAATGTCTTATTGATGAAAGCCTATACTCAGGGATTTATTCAATGGGAAATGTTGTTTAATACAAAAGCGGGATTGGAAATTACACCACTTGATGATACACAATTATGGTCTTGGCTATGGAACAGATTTAATAAATATACTGCACCACCGATTCCTCAGCTACTAGTTATCGCAGAAGATAAAGATAGCGGTATTAAATTAACGGAAATCCAAAATTCTGTTAAACACTCCACAACTATCTTGATTTCTGGAGAAAAAGGTAGAAGTTCATGTCCGGAACATCGTCAATGTACAAACCGCGTTTATGTGAAGGACAAAGTATGCGGTGTCTTAACAATGGTAGATACTGTAATCGCATGGACGAGTGCCAGAGAACAAATTGCATGGATGTGGAAAGTTCTGAGTGAAAATCACGTCCGAGATACCGAAGCTTGGGTAGAAATTTCAGGAGCCAACCGTTACCTAACCGAAGACAATCTCCACCGTCAAGCTAAACAAACCAAAGCTGCTAGAGAACGAGCCTTATTTAAAGGAACTGGTAGGGATGTAGGTGCGGAAATTAAGCAGGAAGAGAGCTTTGATGCACAGAAAAAATTATATAAAGGTGCTGTTCCTCTTAACTGTGCAGTTGTCTTCTTAGTTTACCGCGAAAATGCAGAAAGCCTAGACCTTGCGTGTGACTTACTGTGCAACAGTTTTGGTACCGCTAAAGTAGTTAGAGAAAGAAACATTGCGAATCTAATTTGGCTAGAAACTTTACCCATCACCTGGCGAAGAATTTTACATTCAAGTTCAATTCTGAGCGAACGACGGCTGGTATTGGAAAGTGAAACCATCGCAGGTGTTCTACCTCTTACTCTTCCTAAAGAACTTGATAGCCAAGGTGTGGAATTTCTGACTAATCGAGGTGGTAAACCCGTTTGCGTAGACTTATTCACTCACACTCAACACGCATTAATTACAGGTAAAACTGGTTCTGGTAAATCAGTATTGCTGTGGCGATTTATGCTCGATGCTCTATCGCAAGGAATACCAGTAGTAGGGATGGACATACCCGCAGCTGATGGGGAAAGTTCTTTTAAAGTGGCGATCGCACTATTAGGAGATTCGGGTGCATATTTCGATTTATCCCGCGCTTCTAATAATTTGATGGAACCTCCAGATTTACGAGACTTTGATGCTCCAGAACGGGCTTCGCGGATGAAATCGTGGCGTTCGTTTATACGCAATGCTTTGAGCGTCATAGTTATGGGACGTTTAGATGCTCCCCATTTAGCACAACGAGTAGATGCAATTTTGATGCAAGCACTCGATGTGTTTTTAAGTGACCCCGATATCATCGAGCGCTACAATTTGGCATTTTATAAAAGTTGGAAATCTCAAGAATGGCAGGATATACCAACATTAAAGGATTTTGCCCGGTTTTGTACAATTGCACGGTTAAATATTCAGAAACCAGAAGCAATTGACCATCAAGCAATAAATCAAATCACCAGCCAGATTACTGCATTACTGGTAAGTCCTTTAGGAACAGCTATAGGTAAACCGAGCAGTTTTTCGCCGGAACCGATGGTCAAATTCTATGCTCTAACAGGCTTGAGTAACGACCAAGATTCATACACAATGGCTGTTGCAGCAAAAGCAGCCTGTTTACGGGTGGCGCTTTCTCATCTAAAAAGTCTTTTTATCGGCGATGAACTTTCTGTATTGTTCCGCAAAGATGGCTTCAGCGCAATGGTGGGAGAACTCTGCGCTACTGCACGTAAAGACGGATTAAGTATAGTTTTATCAAGCCAAGACCCAGATACAATCTGTCAATCGGTAGCAGCAGCTATGATTATGCAGAATATCAGTTATAGAATTACTGGTTGTATTACTTCAAATGCTGTTGCCTCATTTGAGAAATATCTGTCATATCCGGTTGAAATAATTGCGAGCAATGCTTCCGAATCCTTCTTTCCCCGTCGTTCCGATTTGTATTCTTGCTGGTTAATCGAGAAAGGAGGACGCTTTTGGCAAACCAGATTTTATCCCGGAGAAATGGCTTTAGCTGCAATAGCGACAAATCAAGATGAACGCAGTACACGTCGAGCAATTTTATCCCAATACCCTAATAGCATCAAAGGACAATTACAAGGTTTAGCTAAGTTTACCAGGGCTTATGTTGCATCTATCAAACAGAATAGAAATTTATTGCATATCAATGGAGAAGGTAAAAATGTACCAGAAAAAGATAAAGTTGAAAACAAGGAAACGTATACGTAGATTTCGAGGTAAAAGTAGAGAAGATAGGAAACAAAAAGCAGAAGCTACAAGTAAAAGAATCAATTCAGATAGTTTTGACCTTTATCACTTTTATCTTGTTATCAAAAGTGTTTCAATAATTGGTATGGGAATTATTAGTTTCAATCTGATTGAAATCAGTTCTTCGTTTGCAGCAACCTCAGATATACCGGAAAATCGAAGAGTTACCCAAACGACTAATTCAACATTCAACGAAAACTCATCAAATGAAATTCAAGGATTTATTAATGATGTACGTTCCTTTATTCGCGGCGATTTTTTCGGTAACATTAAGCAGCTCGTTAAAAATTCAATTGGTTCGGTTGATGTCCCCGATTTGGGTCAGGTTGTAAGCGAAATCATGAAAGGTTCGTTTCCATCCGATGGTATTACGTCTAACAAGTTGGAGAATAATATTCCTAATTCCTATGCAATTCGTCAAGATTTAGCTAATCAAAGTGAAAGATTAGGAGCAATTGAAGTAGCGCAGAGTAAAACTCTTTCTAAAACTGCTCAACAGGAGTCTCTAAATACTCTTGAATTGAGTGCTAGTTCCGAGGTTGAATCAAGTCAAATGTCAGATGATTCTCAAAATTCTGATACTTCCCAGCAAATTCTTCAGAACATTTCCCAACAGCTAAAAAATAATACTACTATTTCCGATTTACTCTTAAAAGAAGCGAATCAGTCACGACAAGATAACGCTTTGGGATTAACTTTAACTGCTCAAGCAGCTACAGAACTAAATGCAGTAAATACCAGAGAAAGACAAAGTGCGATCGCAGTTGGGAATCGCGCTGTATCTCAAGGTTCTCTGCTAATGATGCCTGGTGGTTCCGTTTTGGGAAGAGAATAGAGGAGTGGGGGAGGGGGAGAGTGGGAGAGTGGGGGAAAGAATTATTTAGTTTTTTTGGTGTTGACTATCCATTTTTCGCCCATTGTTAATCATGGTAACAAGCATCCCAAGAATAGAGTTATATTTCCGATAAATATCTCTTCCTGCTTCAACATCTAAATATTTACATTGCACCGCAAATTCAATCCAAGTTTGAGTCTCTGCTGCTTCTGCTTCCGAGTCACTAAGTTTTGCAATAAATGCTCCCTCATATCTACGTTTACGCCATGCTTCCGCAAAATTAGCACAAACCGAACGAGAGGAACGACGAATTTGATCAGAAGACGGAATATCTTTCTTCAATCGGAAATTTTTTAGATAACTCGAAGATTAACATTGCCGACTCAAAATACATTTTATAAACTTCTAAATCTTTATGATTTTTGAATGATTCTCTTGTCATCTTTCACTTAATTAAAAATGCAATCAAAATGATTATAGTACAAAAATACTCTGCGATTCTTAATTATCTCTCTCCCCTCTTCCCCCACTCTCCCACTCCCCCACTCCTCCACTCTCCCGCTCCCTCGCTCCTCTCTCAAGTCGATAACTTCTCCGATTCAAGTGTCGGAATTAGTTTAGTCAGAAGTAGTATTGAACTGAGTCAGCAGACAGTTGAATCTTGGAATAAAGTGTGGGGAGACGTAATTAACCCTTCGGGTACATTATGGGCGGGTTTATGTAATCTTGGTACGACGCTTGCAGCTTTGAGCATTATTATGCTTGCCATAAAGATGGCTGCCGATTATCAAGAAAAGCGATTTTTATGGTCGGAGTTAGCTGCATCTTTTATCTATCCATTGGTGATTGCTCTTTTTCTAGGAAGTAACGGTTATTTACTTTCCCAAACTGTACTTATCATCAGAAATATCGGTCATCAACAAGTTGTTAGCGTTCTAGATATTCAACTTGCCGATACAACTTTTAAAAGTGCAATATCTAACGTTACCTTAACCCAGAATGTCAAAACTCAAGTCTCTACAATTTACGCTGAATGTCAGGGGAAGACTGGTAAACCCCTTACCGATTGTCTCCAAGAAAAAAGACCGATTGTAGAACAAATTCTCACTGAAGCTGAAAAACAAAATAATGCCCCGCTAGAACAAGCACGTTTAGCAGTTGCAGAATTAATAGACTTTGTACAAAATCCTGGTACTGTTTTCAATGCTTCTATTTCTTTAATACTAATTACATTTCTATATGCCCTTCAATGGGCTTTTGTTAATATTTTGGAAGCTGCATTAATGATGACTGCAACATTTGCACCAATTGCTTTGGGATTGAGTTTGTTGCCTTTAGGGTCAAAACCAATATGGGCTTGGGCGAGCGGTTTTATATCTTTGTTTGGAGTGCAGTTAGGCTACAACATTGTAGTTGGTTTAGCTGCAACTGTAATTGTTTCTGCTGGCGCTCAAAGTGCTTCCGATTTAGCATTTCTAGCATTTATTAGTATCTTTGCTCCTGCACTTGCATTGTTGATTGCGGGTGGTGGGGGAATTGCACTTTATACAGGTATCAATAGTAGAGTTCCAGCACTTGTAAATGCAGCGTTTGACGGAGTAATTGCTGTAGCTACTGGTTTTGTAGGAAAGGTGTAACAGATGCTTAAATTAAGGCAGGTTCGACGACCTAAGTTATTATTAGATTCCAAAGATATACTCCCCTTATGCTTTATCGGGCTGACAACATTTAGCTTGATAAGCTTTTTATTTCTATTGTATTTAAGTTTTAAAGTTAATCAACTTGCTGCCAGAAAAACAACGTTTGTGCAATTAGTTAACGGTCGCGCTCTAGTTATTTCGGAGCAACACTATTTATATCGTCATCCAGAAGTTATAAAAAATACCGTAAGACAATGGGCTAATTTAACTTTTAATTGGGATGGTATTATTCCTGGAACCAAAGAGTTAGATAAAGGAAGAGATATAGGTAAAGGTAAACGTGTTAGCAATAACGCTTATATTGCTTCATTTCTAATTCAATCAGGCAAAGGGGGATTTCGTCAGGCAGCATTAGAAGCACTTGCTGATATCACGCCTTCCCGCGTATTTGGCGGTCAAGTTCGTTCCAAAATAATTATTTCCTATCTATCTGCTCCCAGACAGGTAAAAATGGGTGAATGGGAAGTTGACATGGTGGCAACAAGAGTATTAGTAAACTTAGCTGGTGGTGCGGATGAGGAAATTAATTTTAATCGTACTTTTAGATTACAAGCTGTAGATATTCCTTCTCCACAATTAAATAAAAATTCGGCATTAGAACAGCAATTATATGAAATTAGAAGTGCAGGTTTGGAAATAACTAAAATTTCTGAGTTTACGGCGGAGAGAGGAGAGGGGGAGGGGGAGAGTGGGGGAGTGGGGGAATGATGGAGTGAGTAATGAAACTAATAAATAGTAATTTTATATGAATAATAATCAAGAAAACTATGATTTGGAATCAGTTGATGATGAATTAACTCCTCAAGAGGAACTAGAAATATCGGGATATCAACCCGAACAAGTAGCTTTAATTGACCAAGAATTTTTAATTGAACGAGATAACGAACAAGCAGAACCACAATCAGGAAGCGAAAATCCTTTAATTAGG
>NZ_JAYGHM010000130.1:0-7422 GCF_034931125.1 Rivularia sp. UHCC 0363
ACCAATAAGTGTAAGTTCTAGGTCTTCAATAACTACCACGCGAATTTTCTCTGTACATTGAGCGCTTGTATGAGATTTGACTGTTGAATTGATTTCTAATTGGTTATTTACTGGTAAATCGTAATGTTGTTGTTCATGATGATGATAGTTTAATTCTTCCATTATTTTCTCCATCAGTTTTGTAATTTAATAAAAATGATTTAATCCCGTAATTTTTTATTTAAGACAGCTACTTACTTTCTTAAGGAGGTTTTACCCGTAATAAGCAATAGTCACTTTGACGAGTAATATTCTTTCTTTTTTCATTCTTAACTACAGCCCTTTGTTCGGAATCGTTCGTACAGTTTAAATTAGTCAAACTTTCAGAATTCCAAATAATAATATTCCGTGCTAATCGACCTTGAGAACTTTTTACCCACCGCAAATTTTCTACTTCTGCAACTGTTAGCAACTTGGGTTTTTCAGATGCATATCCACCATCCAACCATACCCGAACAGATAAACCAGTCAAAACACCAAATCCAATTGCAGCTACAAGTAATCCCATCGCTGGTAACATTACCCTCAGACGGCTTCGCTCTTTCGATTCGCAATGTTTGATAAGTCGGTTGACCATCGAGCGGATTTCCACTTCCTGTCCGCTTACAGCAGTACGCTTTGCTTTCTCCAAATGGTCGTAAATAGCTTCCGACCAACGTTGAAACAATTGGTTCAATTCATTAGGTTTATCTTCTAATAACACCTGAAGCTGACCAGTTGACAGCATTATTAGGAATAAAGGGTCGCTTGTAGATAGTCCATGCTCAACTGCTACCGCTAAAACCCGTCTTTGAAAATCAGCATCTTTCCCTTCAAGTAAACGATTTAGATAACTTTCGTTTTTTGCTTTTCGCAAACTATGTACCATAATCAATTCCTTTTTGCTGCTTAATTTCGCTCCGATCAACTTCGTTAACTGACCGTTCTTCTTCCATTGCGTTTCTTGCTCGTCGAAAATCTTCTCTATCGAATTGATGCAAAATCATCTCAATTTTGGCAGCATCAATATCACCCAAACCGTGAATAATATCAGCGTCGAAAGTTGCAGTAAATATAGTATGTCCATCTTCCTCATCACGCAAACTACAACAACTATCTTCAACATTGATTGTGACAATTCCAAAAGGTTTAAAGACAAACTCATCAATATTTTGCCTCTCGTACTCATCCATGATTCTTTCAGTTAAATATATTTGAGCATGAAACAATTCATTTTCATCTAATTTTGGAGCAGCTTCGCGTTGAAAGTAATTCATAATTTCAGTTATGTTTGTGGTGTTTACTGCTGATTGTTGTTCGTTATATAGATGATTGTTGTGTATTTCTATTTCTAATTCTTGTTCTAAAGTAGCTAATTCATCTGAAAACGAATGAATTATTAAATCCCTTAAAGCATTTAGATTGTCAGGAGTAATGCTTAATTGGGAAGCAATGACACCCGTATCTTTTTTGTTTATCATATTCTCTTCATCATCTTCATTACTACTTGAATCATCAGAGCTATTTACAACCTGAGATATATTTGAAATTAGTTCTTCACGTAAATGCGCTAATTCCCACACATACTCCGGACTAAAAACTTGGTCAAATATTTGATTACGAGTTGTGTATTCAAAACTTGGTTCTAAATTTCGGTAGGATGATAAACTCCATTTACCTTCACGGTTAATGTGTCCGCTAATTAATACATCTGCTTCTTGATGAGCAAGAAACCATTCCGATTTAATTCCTAAATGCTGTAATATACTATCTTCGGTGGTAAGAACATATAATCTTCCCATGTATTGCTCTTTCTCACTAGTTATCACTTCACAGTTAAAAGCTTGATTTGTTGAGTATAAAGTCTGAAGCTCATAATTCATGAATTTTGCCTTTTATCTGTGATAAAATATCACGAAATAATTAAACAGAAAGCAATTATAAATTTGACCTAGCTACTTTGAGAACTACTATTTTTAGCTGATTTTTTCTCCTTAACCCACATTTGAGTATTTTCTATTGCTTGATTTGATTCTTCTAAAAAAGTAGATAATCTTTGCTGCGACATTATAGGCATCTTTTCTCCAATTTCTATTGCATCAAACCGAAACTTATTTGAGTCGATAAAATATCTATCTCCCGGATATAGCATTGGAAAATCAATGATTTTTAAAGTTTTTTCATGCTTTTTACATAAATCTTTGTAAGTAGTATTATCTTTCAAAAAGCTCCAATCATCAGTTTTACCTAAATTTCTTACAAAAATATGGAGCATTTTATCTTTGTATAATTTCAAAGATTGGTAAAATAAATCGATAGATTCAAAACCGCCGTCACATACAAACCATTTACAAATATCTACATCATATTTGTCTGCTACTTCTAATAAACGTCCCTTTTTTATCCAGTTCTTAACTTGAGGAAATACGTTTGCAGGAAGATTGACAATAACAGGTTGTTTCCTAGCCAATTCAAAAATGATGTCAGCCTTATCTCCTTTGTTTACAGCTTCACTAAATTCAGCATCAACAGCATAATTGTAAAAGCGCTTAACATCTTGATTCGTTATATCTGCATCAACTAAAGTATGTTCTAGCTTCTTATCAATCGCATACTGCACCATGACGCGAGCAAACAGCGACTTCCCCACCCCTCCTTTTTCGCCATCAATTAAATGAATTCTTGCCATAATTAACTAATATTTATTAATCAAAGGTTTCGCTATCTGTTGTCATTCCTGCTAGATTCCATGCTTGTAGGTTAGAATCATCTAATTTTTCATTTTGGTCTGATGGTGGTAATTCAGTACTAAAATTTGATGACTTTTCTTGTTGAGTGTTTCTTGTTTCTAATCCTCCAAATACGGTACATAAAACATTTGTAACTGAACAGAGGTCTACTTTTATCGCAATACTGACGTATTGAAGATGATTTGCGATCGCCTTTACCGAATCCAAGAATATCAATTCTAAAGTTTCATGAGAATAACTACTTTCGCTATACAGTGCCAAAGCCATATAGTAAGCATTGAGAGCAGTAATTATCATTACGGTTTTATCTTGAAATGGATGTAAGCTCTGGTTCTGAATGTAACTAAGCATTTTTGCTTTATCTGAATTGATTCGTGGCTGATAACGCCATAGGAAGTCCTTTTTTTTGTTCATAGTCTTGGGTTTGGGCAGGAGGGATGAGCGGGGGAGGGGGAGAGTGGGGGAGTGATCTAGACGTTGAAGCAGGGAGAGACATTTATCGGAAATATAACTCTATTCTTGGGATGCTTGTTACCATGATTAATAATGGGCGAAAAATGGATAGTCAACACAAAAAAAACTAAATAACTCTTTCCCCCGCTCCCCCACTCCTCCCCTCTTCCTGTCCCCCACTCTCCCCCTCTCCCACTCCCCCACTCCTCCTAATTGCCCTTACCTTAATACCGTGATACACCGAAAGCGCCCATACATCAGCTAAACGATTTCCCAACCACTGCTCGTTTAAAGTTTGTGGTACTTCCACGCCGCCATGCCAAACTATAGGTGTTGTAGGAAATAGTGCATCTAATTCTTCTCGCAGGTAATCAGCTGTACCACCACAAATAATTACTTCATCCAATTCGTTTTTATTCGGCAATACTTCTGTTAACCAACTCATAAGCGCAATGGCATATTCCACTCTAGAGGAATTTACAACAGATATAATTTTTTCAATTTGAGTATCTTTTATGTTGCTAGAACCATATAAATGATAAAAATGCTGGGGCTTAGGTTCATTACCAGCAGCAACAATCCCTTCAATCAATTCTTCTGCTTCCAACCCTGATGTGCCTTCTATGACTAAATCGACCATTTTAGTCATCCCTAATCTTGCAGTTTTACCGCGATTCAAAATACCGCGCCGAGATATGATTACCGAGGCATTACGATATCCCAACATCACTAAGGCAATGACTTTACGCCTTATTGCCTCACCCGTGTTTTTGCAATACATTGCATAAATCCCACCACTTTCAGGAAAACATTCGTAACCGACTAAGTTGGCATTAATCTTCTTGGTTGGTGTATCAAATTCAGCCAAAGCTTCCTTGAGCATAGGTTTGAGCAACGCTGAATCTTCAAATTCCCCCGGTGGTAAAAGTAATGCCAGAGAAATGTCAAAGCAGTCGGATAACTTGAATTTATGTTTTATCACCCATATAGCAGCCAGAGTTTTATATAATGCCAGTTCATACTTGCGCGGTTTTAGTCTCGGTGTCGCACTGTAGATGCTCCGTGCCAAGTAACCTACTGCTCGATAATCTTCACCAATTCCCACCCATGCAGTATTTTCAGGATAAGCATTACCCAAGTTACGAGTTTGAAAAGCCAGGGAGGTGTAAGGAACTTCGATTACAGCAGCTTCTATCCAGAATGCTGTTGGTTTACCACCGCGAATCTGCACTATACCCTTAGTACCACTTCCACCAAAATCTATAGTCAGAGTAACTTCGGGGTATGCAAGATTATTTAATCTACCCATAAGTAATTTCCCCACACAGTATCTCTATTAGGGTAGCAATTAGAAATACTTCTCAGGATATAACTAAAGTCGTTATTTGTTCTATCACTATTGACGTAAAGATTAGGGGAGGGATTTGCTAGGGTAAAAGTGTCTGTTATCAAGCTTATGGGCAAATAACTCCCTTCATTCCCCCTACTCTTGCTTGCGCGGCAGATTGTCTTTCTTTCGCTTGATATCGGGAGGAGCAAGCAGTGGTGGTATACGTATTTATTCTTTGGGAGGATATTTATTGATAAAAGTCTGGTTCATCCAGTACTACACGGCTTAAATAGCGCACCCATTTTTTAGACTTAAATTGATGCTTATGATTAGATTTTCAGATGGGTATCTTACTTGCACGCCCACTGTACTAGATTGTTTCTGGTTCTCAAATCAATTCCTCTAAACTGTCTGAACAATTCTCTCGTGCTAGCATCTTTGTAAACACCTCATCTTCTTGATTGCATAATACTCAACGATCGCAATGGCAGCTAAACAAAAACAACATACAGTCCGATTTGAAATGCTATTGACCCCCGAACAAAACGAATATTGGCAAGCATTAGCGGAATCTAGCGGTATTAGCAAAGCAGAACTGGTTAGACGGAGAATGGCAGGATGTCGTATTAAAAGTATTCCCCAAATTAACTGGAAATGCTACTGGCAATTATTAAAAATCAGCGAAGATATTAGTCAAATAGCCGCCATTCAAAATCATGCCATAGCCCAAGGTTTAACCCTACCACCTATTGACTTTAATCCTTTTGAGGAGTTGTTGAGAGAAATTTCAACATTACGTTTATGTTTAGTTTTGGAAAGCGAAGAAGAAATCAGTAATGAGCGATAATTGGTAAGAGTAAATTCAATTCCATCAAAGCTGTACTATGCCGAAACAGCCAAAAATAAAAATAGGTGAGCGTATCTGTCGTCGTACAGATGATAACAAAGTATACATGGGTATTTGTATAAAAATTACAGAAAAAGGAATTCGATGTAAATGGGATGATTTACCATCCGAACTAACGACTGTACTTCTTTACAAAAGCTATGGAGAATTTTGGGAAAAAGTTAGTGATTAATTTAATAGCTTAGTTTAGTAGTCATACAATTTTTAATAGAATGATTGGCAAGATAAAAAAAGGTAAAAGCTTTGCAGGGCTTACCAAATACATCCTTGAAAAAGAACAAGCTGAGTTAATTTGCACAAACCTTGCAGGAGAAACACCCCAGGACTTTTACAAGCAACTCTGTGCGACACAGCAGTTAAATCCGAGAGTGCGATCGCCAGTTAGTCATATCAGTATCAGTTTCCCATTTCACGAAAAACCAGAAAATCAAGAATTGGAAGAAATTGTTGAAGAAACGCTTTTGGGAATGGGGTTTGAGAAAAACCTTTATTTTGCAGCATCACATAATGACTGCAATCATTTTCACCTACATATTGCCGCAAGTCGTATCAATATCGATGGCGAATGTGTATCTGATTGGTACGATAAACGACGTTTGGAAAAGGTTTTAAGAAATTTAGAAATACAATTTAATCTTACCCCCGTACCAAATTCTTGTGAAGTTGACCGTACAGCACCAACTACCGGACAAAAACGACGAATGTTTCGAGAAAACCAAGAATTTGAGTTGGGACTACGGGATAAACCAGCAGACAAGAGTGCAGCTGAGAAAATTCAAGATGCAATAGAAACTGCGATTCAACCAGGGATGGAGTTTGCTCAATTTGTTGAAAAATTGAAACTAGCAGATGTAGAAACATCATTGAAATTCAACTCGGAGGGTATTATTCAAGGTATTTCATATTCTACAGACGGTGTTGCATTTGCTGGAAGTAAATTAGGTAGAAGTAGTAAAGCTTCTACTCTCAAAGGGTTAACGATGCGAGGTATTAAGTTTGACCATTATCGTGATGATTTGGCATTAACTCGATACGTTGATAAAGATAACTTTCAACAAGACAAAGCATTAGAGCCGAAAATTAATAGGACTATGCGTTCCAAAAGTTCTCAGATTCAATTAGATTGAATTGAAGTCCATAAATTTTGCTATTTAGTTCGTTATTCCATCGGTTGTTAACTGTTCCTTACAACCGATGAAACACTTTTGACTACAACACTAATTCAACTGATTGAATACTCTGCTTCAAGAAAAGCCAATATTCGCTCCTGCTTGGGTGTTAAACTTGACGGGTCATGAACCTTTCCTAAAACTTCTAATACTGCTGCATGGGTAGGCTCATAATCTGATTCAACTCTACTGGCTATATGTCTGAGCCGAAGACAATTCTGGGAAGCTGCATTTTCACACGCTGCATAAGCTCTTTCTAAATGCTCTGGTTTAACAGTTTCCAAATCAACTTTCCAGGTTTTAATACTGCAACTATGAGGATTTATCTGACAAACAATGCACCAACACCCAGAGAATTGTCTTAAATCCGGTTCATACTTTGGCATAATTCGGCACACCTCACCAACATGATGCGGATTAGGTACGCGCTGCTTATCCTTTATTTGTTGGACTATATCAGATTTATTTTGCTTGCTACGGAGTAATTTTTGTGCCGATTCTTTTCCTTCTTCTTCAACAACTTTCGCAAGCGATAAAATATCCTTTTTAGTCAGCCCGCTATTACGAGCTAATATAGAGTGCTTGAGTTCTTCACCCAGCGATTGCGCTAAAGTATCTAATGCATTCGTAAACTGAGCATCGTTACGAATAGTTCTACCAGTAACTTTGTACTGTTGTGCCAAACTTTGAGCCACATCTACCGATAGGAAATTATTTCCGTTCGGTGAATTCTGTTTAAGATTGTGATTGCGATCGCCTTTCAAATTGAGATATCGTTTACCTCGTAAGTAGCTG
>NZ_JAYGHM010000131.1:0-6946 GCF_034931125.1 Rivularia sp. UHCC 0363
GCCAATAAGTGTAAGTTCTAGGTCTTCAATAACTACTACGCGAATTTTCTCTGTATCTTGAGCGCTTGTATGAGATTTGACTGTTGAATTGATTTCTAATTGGTTATTTACTGGTAAATCGTAATGTTGTTCATGATGATGATAGTTTAATTCTTCCATTATTTCCTCCATCAGTTTTGTAATTTAATAAAAATGATTTAATCTCGTAATTTTTTATTTATTAAAGACAGCTACTTACTTTCTTAAGGAGGTTTTACCCGTAGTAAGCAATAGTCACTTTGACGAGTAATATTCTTTCTTTTTTCGTTCTTAACTACAGCCCTTTGTTCGGGATTATTAGTACAGTTTAAATTAGTCAAACTTTCAGAATTCCAAGTAATAATATTACGTCCTAACTGACCTTGAGAACTTTTTACCCAGCGCAAACTTTCCACCTCTGCAACTGTTAGTAACTTGGGTTTTTCAGGTGCATATCCACCATCCAACCATACCCGAACAGATAAACCAGTCAAAACACCAAATCCAATTGCCGCTACAAGTAATCCCATAGCTGGCAACATTACCCTCAAGCGGCTTCGCTCTTTCGACTCGCAATGCTTAATGAGTCGGTTGACCATCGAGCGGATTTCCACTTCCTGACCACTTACAGCAGTACGCTTTGCTTTCTCCAAATGGTCGTAAATAGCTTCCGACCAACGTTGAAACAATTGGTTGAATTCGTTGGGTTTATCTTCTAACAGCACCTGAAGCTGACCAGTTGACAACATAATTAGGAATAAAGGGTCGCTTGTAGATAATCCATGTTCAACTGTTATTGCTAAAACTCGTCTTTGAAAATCAGCATCTTTCCCTTCAAGTAAACGATTCAGATAGTTTTCATTTTTTGCTTTTCGCAAACTATGCACCATAATCAATTCCTTTTTGCTGCTTAATTTCGAGCTTATCAGCTTCGTTGACTGAGCGTTCTTCTTTCATTGTGTTTATCGCTCGTCGAAAATCTTCTCTATCAAAGGCACGCAAAATCATCTCAAGTTTAGCAGCATCAATATCACTCAAACCATGAATAATATCAGCGTCGAAAGTTGCAGTAAAGATAGTATGTCCATCTTCTGAATCACGCAAACTACAACAACTATCTTCAACATTTATTGTGACAATTCCAAAAGGTTTGAAGACAAACTCATCAATATTTTGCCTCTCATACTCATCCATGATTCTTTCAGTTAAATATATTTGAGCATGAAACAATTCATTTTCATCTAATTTTGGAGCAGCTTCGCGTTGAAAGTAATTCATAATTTCAGTTATGTTTGTGGTGTTCACTGCTGATTGCTGTTCGTTATGTAGATGATTTTTGTGCATTTCTATTTCTAATTCTTGTTCTAAAGTAGCTAATTCATCTGAAAACGAATGAATTATTAATTCTCTTAAAATATTTAGATTCTCAGGAGTAATGCTTAGTTGCTCTGCCATAACAGCTACGTCTTTCTTATTGATTGCATTATCTTCATTATCTTCATCACTACTCGAATCATTAGAATTATTTACAACCTGGGATATATTTGAAATTAGTTCTTCACGTAAATGCGCTAATTCCCACACATACTCCGGACTAAAAACTTGATCAAATATTTTGTTACGGGTTGTATATTCAAAACTTGGTTCTAAATTACGGAAGGGTGATAGACTCCACTTACCTTCACGGTTAATGTGTCCGCTAATTAATACATCTGCTTCTTGATGAGCAAGAAACCATTCCGATTTAATTCCTAAATTCTGCAATATATTATCTTCGGTGGTAAGAACATATAATCTTCCCATGTATTGTTCTTTGTCACTAATTATCACGTCACAGTTAAAAGCTTGATTTGTTGAGTATAAAGTCTGAAGCTCATAATTCATGAATTTTGCCTTTTATCTCTGATAAAATATCACGAAATAATCAAACAGAAAGCAATTATAAATTTGACCTAGCTACTTTTCAAATTACTATTTTTAGCTGATTTTTTCTCCTTAACCCACATTTGAGTACTTTCTATTGCTTGATTAGATTCTTCTAAAAAAGTAGATAATCTTTGCTGCGACATTATAGGCATCTTTTCCCCAATTTCTGTTGCATCAAACCGAAACTTATTTGAGTCGATAAAATATCTATCTCCCGGATACAGCATTGTAAAATCAATGATTTTTAAAGTCTTTTCATACTTCTTACATAAGTCTTTGTAAGTAGTATTATCTTTCAAAAAACTCCAATCATCAGTTTTACCCAAATTTCTCACAAAAACATGGAGCATTTTATCTTTGTATAATTTCAAAGATTGGTAAAATAAATCGATAGATTCAAAACCGCCGTCACATACAAACCATTTACAAATATCTACACCATATTTGTCTGCAACTTCTAATAAACGTCCCTTTTTTATCCAGTTCTTAACTTGAGGAAATACGTTTGCAGGAAGATTGACGATAACGGGTTGCTTTCTGGCTAATTCAAAAATAATGTCAGCCTTATCTCCCTTGTTTACAGCTTCACTAAATTCAGCATCAACAGCATAATTATAAAAGCGCTTGACATCTTGATTCGTTATATCTGCATCTACCAAAGTATGTTCCAATTTATTATCAATCGCATACTGCACCATGACACGGGTAAACAACGACTTCCCTACCCCTCCTTTTTCACCATCAATTAAATGAATTCTTGCCATAATTAACTAATCTTTATTAATCAAAGGTTTCGCTATCTGTTGTAATTCCTGCTAAATTCCATACTTTTAGGTTAGAATCATCAAATTCTTCATCGATATTTGATGTTGGTAACTCGATACTAGAATTCAATGACTTTTTTAGTTGAGTGTTTCTTGTTTCTAATCCTCCAAATACGGTACATAAAACATTTGTAACTGAACAGAGGTCTACTTTTATCGCAATACTGACGTATTGAAGATGATGTGCGATCGCCTTTACTGAATCCAGAAATATCAGTTCTAGAGTTTCATGAGAATGACTACCTTCGTTGTACAGTGCTAAAGCCATATAGTAAGCATTGAGAGCAGTAATTATCATTACGGTTTTATCTTGAAATGGATGTAAGCTCTGGTTCTGAATATAGCTAAGCATTTTTGCCTTGTCTGAATTTAATGACGGCTGATAACGCCATAGGAAATCTTTTTTTCTACTCATCTTGGTTTTTCCTCCCTCACTCCCCCACTCTCCCCCTCCCCCACTCCTCCCCTCCTCCCAATCGCTCGAACTTTAATACCGTGATATACCGATAATGCCCACACATCAGCTAAACGATTTCCCAACCACTGCTCGTTTAAAGTTTGTGGCACTTCCACGCCACCATGCCAAACTATAGGTGTTGTTGGAAACACTGAATCTAATTCTTCTCGCAGATAATCAGCCGTACCACCACAAATAATCACCTCATCCAATTCATTTTTGTTCGGCAATACTTCTTTTAGCCAACTCATAAGCGCGATACTCCTTCGGAGTCACTTCGTGAACGCATATTCTGCTCTAGATGAATTTACAACAGATATAATTTTTTCAATTTGAGCATCTCGAAGGTTACTAGAATTACATAGATGATAGAAATGCTGGGGTTTTGGTTCGCTACCCGCAGCAACAATCCCTTCAATTAATTCTTGTGCTTCTAATCCTGATGTGCCTTCTATGACTAAATCAACCATTTTAGTCATGCCCAACTTAGCTGTTTTACCGCGATTCAAAATACCGCGACGAGATATGATTACCGAGGCATTCCGATACCCTAACATTACTAGGGCTATGACTTTACGCCTTATAGCCTCACCCGTATTTTTGCAGTACATCGCATAAATTCCACCACTTTCAGGAAAACATTCGTAACCTACTAGGTTGGCATTAATCTTCTTGGTTGGTGTATCGAACTCAGTTAAAGCTTCCTTGAGCATCGGTTTGAGAAACGCCGAATCTTCAAATTCCCCAGGTGGTAAAAGTAATGCCAGAGAAATGTCAAAGCAGTCGGATAACTTGAATTTATGTTTTATCACCCATATAGCAGCCAGAGTTTTGTATAGTGCCAGTTCGTACTTGCGTGGTTTTAGTCTCAGTGTCGCACTGTAGATGCTCCGTGCCAAGTAACCTACTGCTCGATAATCTTCACCAATTCCTACCCAAGCGGTGTTTTCTGGATAAGCATTACCTAAATTACGAGTTTGAAAAGCTAAAGAGGTGTAAGGAGCTTCGATTACAGCAGCTTCCATCCAGAATGCTGTTGGTTTACCACCACGAATCTGCACTATACCTTTAGTACCACTTCCACCAAAATCTATAGTCAGAGTAACTTCGGGGTATGCAAGATTATTTAATCTACCCATAAGTAATTTCCCCACACAGTATCTCTATTAGGGTAGCAATTAGAAATCCGGGTGAGGATATAACTAAAGTCGTTACTTGTTCTATCACTATTGACGTAAAGGTTAGAGGAGGGATTTGCTAGGGTAAAAGTGTCAGCCATTCAGCTAGTGGATAGATATTCTCTCCATTCTCCCTACTCTGGGTTTTGCAGCGGTTTTTCCCTTCTCCGCTTGCTGTCTAGGGGAGCAAGCAGTGGTGGTATACGTATTTATTCTTTGAAAAAATATTTATTAATTAGGCTCTGATTCATCCAGGCTTTTTTCTGGTTGTGCAATCAATTCATCTAAGCTATCAGGAAAAGTCCCCCGTTCTACCATCTTAGTAAAAGCTTGATAGCAATCATTCTTTGCTCCCTCCTTTCGGGGAAAACCCAGCCATAAAATCACAATAGTTTTTAATTCTGGGGTATCAAAAGCCCGAAAAAACAACCGATACCTTTGGGGTAAACCCATCTTTTTCACTCGTCTATAGCGTTTTAAGGCTCCCGTCAATGCAAAATAGTTTGCTCTGGGGTCATTGGGAATTTTAGTTTCAATTGCAACAGTAATTGCTGCAAATAGCTTGACAGTTGCATGGGTTTTGAACTCAGCTTCTGGCAGCTTCTCGCGTAAATCGGCAACTCGATTTAATAATTCTTGATACTGAACTCCAAATAACTGGGGGTGAAAATAAATTTCCCAACCATTACTAATAAACTTAGCCATCATCAGGGGGAATCTGACTCTAACTCCACACCCTCAATCAATTCGCGAGCAGTTTTAGACATCTCGGCTGTATAAGGTTGTAACGTATTATCTTTCAATGCTTCTGCGATCGCAAAATCTAGAAACAGGCGCATCATCAGGGAATCTTCTTCCGAATCGTCATCTACGACATCGGGAATAATCTTAATGATCGCAGTATCATGAGACAATACTTCTATCCAACCAGAAGCATTGTTAAATGTCGGATGTTCGCGGTAAAAATCCGCAGGCAAGCGGAACCCTGCGCTGTTCCCAATTTTAGTACTGCGAATTTTGTAGGAGTTACTCATGAATGTATGTACGTGATGTACTTACATCATAACAGAAGTAATCTAACTTGAAAAAAACTTGTGCCGCTTTTTAAAATATAGTACTCAACGATCGCAATGGCATCTAAACAAAAACAACACACAGTTCGATTTGAAATGCTGCTGACCCCCGAACAAAACGAACATTGGCATTACCCCCGTACCAAATTCTTGTGAAGTTGACCGTACAGCACCAACTACCGGACAAAAACGACGAATGTTTCGAGAAAACCAAGAATTTGAGTTGGGATTGCGGGATAAACCAGCAGACAAGAGCGCGGTTGAGAAAATTCAGGATGCAATAGAAACTGCTATTCAACCAGGAATGGAGTTTGCTCAATTTATTGAACAATTGAAAATATCAGATGTAGAAACATCATTGAAATTCAACTCGAAGGGTATTATTCAAGGTATTTCATATTCTACAGATGGTGTTGCATTTGCTGGAAGTAAATTAGGTCGAAATAGTAAAGCTTTTACTCTCAAGGGGTTAGTAATGCGAGGTGTTAAGTTTAACCTTTATCGTGATGGTTTAGCATTAACTCGATACGTTGCTCCCGATCATAAACAAAAAAATGAAGCATCAAAACCGAAAACCAACTCTCTCATGCGTTCTAAAAATTCTCAAATAGAATTTGATTAAATTGAACCCAAAAATATTGTAATAAGTGGGAGTATTGGACTCGGTTGCTAAGAAAATATGACAACCGAGTCCAATACTCTTTAACGGCAAGCGTGTTACCACCTTTCAACTGATTGAATACTCACTTTCGAGAAAAGCTAATATTCGTTCCTGCTTAGGTGTTAAGCTAGATGGGTCATGAACCTTTCCCAACACTTGTAATACCGCTTCATGGGTAGGTTCGTAATCTGAATCAACTTTGCTGGCTATCTCTCTGAGCCGAATGCAATTTTGGGAAGCTGCATCTTCACTCGCTGCATAAGCTCTTTCCAAATGTTCGGGTTTAACAGTTTCCAAATCCACTTTCCAGGTTTTAATACTGCAACTATGAGGGTTTATCTGACAAACAATGCACCAACATCCAGAAAAAGGTCTTAAATCCGGTTCATACTTTGGCATAATTCGGCACACCTCACCAATATGATGCGGATTAGGTGCGCGCTGCTTATCCTTTATTTGCTGGACTATATCGGATTTATTTTGCTTGCTATTGAGTAATTTTTGTGCTGATTCTTTTCCTTCTTCATCAACAACTTTCGCAACCGATAAAATATCCTTTTTAGTCAGCCCGCTATTACGAGCTAAGATAGAGTGCTTGAGTTCTTCACCCAGCGATTGCGCTAAAGTATCTAATGCATTCGTAAACTGAGCATCGTTACGAATAGTTCTACCAGTAATTTTGTACTGCTGTGCCAAACTTTGAGCCACATCTACCGATAGGAAATTATTTCCGTTCGGTGAATTCTGCTTCAGATTGTGATTGCGATCGCCTTTCAAATTGAGATATCGTTTACCTCGTAAGTAACTGG
>NZ_JAYGHM010000132.1:0-5727 GCF_034931125.1 Rivularia sp. UHCC 0363
GAATTAACAGATATAAAAAAAGAATATGAGCAAGCAAAAGCAGCATTAGATCAAAGCGAAAGTATCATCAAAAGTTTTTTTGATAGCGCTCCGATGATGATGGGGATTGTTGAGATAAAGGGAAATGATATTCTGCACATTTCTGGTAATGCTGCTGCTGCGAAATTCTTGGGTTTGACCCCGGAACGAATGAAAAATCGTTTTGTTAGCAATATGGGTATTTCACCGCATTTAATTAGTCAGTGGATTGATTTTTATCATCAAACACAAAATACTCAATCTTCTATAACTTTTGAGTATCCTTACGATACGACTGATGGTAGTAAATGGCTCAAAGCTAAGGTATCGACCATTGCAAATTGTTCAGAACATCAAAGATTTGCTTATTTAGTTGATGATATTACCCAACGTAAAGAAGCAGAAGAAAAATTACGTTGGAAAGAAACGCTTTTACGTTCAATGACTAGCGTTTCACCGCTAGCATTTTATGTAGTAGAAACACGTACTAAGAACATTCTGTACGCGAATCAAGGTTTTTATGAAATTTGGGGTATCGAGCATTTAAAAGAACGGGTAGAAAGTGGCGAACTTAAACATAAAGATATCGTAGAAGAATGCCGTAAGTTAACATCTGAAATTCCAGCATTTGTGAGATATTGCCAACCCGATTCAATTGAAAAATGTATTTGCGAGGATGAAATCTTATTACCTGATGGTCGCACTATCCGCCGTTTTTCAAGACCGATCCAGAATCAGGAAAACCAAGATTTTGCACGGCTATATATGTTTGAAAATATTACCAGCCGCAAGCATACAGAGCATCAAATCCGCGAGCAAGCAGCATTATTAGATATTGCCACAGACGCTATTATCATGCGAGATTTATCTCACAAAATTTTACTGTGGAATAAAAGCGCGGAGACAATTTATGGCTGGACAGAATCAGAAGCTATTAATCAAAATGCTCACGAACTTTTAAAACCAGAAGTATTAGGTTCGCATCAAGATATTTACAGTAAAGTATTACAGCATGGTTCGTGGCAAGGTGAATTAAAAAAAGTTAGTAAATCCGGTAAAGAAATTATTCTAGAAAGCCGTTGGACGCTAGTTAAAGATGAGCATCACCGACCCAAATCTATTTTAACTGTTGATACAGATATTACGCAGAAAAAAGAATTAGAAAAGCAGTTTTTACGCGCTCAGCGCATGGAAAGTATTGGTACTTTAGCTTCCGGTATCGCTCATGATTTAAATAATGTGCTTTCGCCAATTTTAATGTCAGTGCAGCTATTGAGAAATAAAAGCCGCAGCGAAAACGAAATTTCCATGCTAGGAATCTTAGAAAACAACGCTAAACGCGGTGCTAATCTAGTAAAACAGGTGTTGTCATTCGCTCGCGGAATCGAAGGCGATCGCACTGTAATTCAAGTTAAGGAATTGGTTTGGGAAATGCAGCAAATTGTCGAACAAACTTTTCCTAAATCAATTGTGTTTAATGGGTTAACTGAGCAGGGTTTATGGCAGATATGGGGCGACAATACTCAATTACACCAAGTATTGTTAAACTTATGCTTGAATGCTCGCGATGCCATGCCAGATGGCGGAAAATTAACCATTTCTACCGAGAATATTGTCATTGATGAGAACTACTCTGGAATGCACCTTGACGCTAAAGTTGGTTCTTATGTAGTTATTAGCGTTACGGATACGGGAATAGGTGTTTCTCCAGAATTATTAGATCGGATTTTTGAGCCATTTTTCACAACAAAAGAATTTGGTAAAGGTACGGGATTGGGGCTATCGACAGTAATCGGAATTATTAAAGGTCATAATGGATTTATTAATGTATCTAGTGCTGTGGGAAAAGGAACAAAATTTGAAGTGTATTTACCAGCAGCGAAAGCTAATGCAATCCCACCAATCGAATATTTGCAAACACCTGTTGGAAATGGAGAATTAATTTTAGTTGTAGATGACGAACCATCAATTAGAGATATTACTTCAACTTCCTTGGAACAGTACAATTATCAAGCAATGACTGCCAACGATGGAATTGAAGCAATAGCGCTTTACGCTCAGCATAAAAATCAAATTCGTGCGGCAATAATTGATATAATGATGCCTAATATGGATGGTGCAACTACCATTAATACATTACATAAAATGAATCCCAGTTTACGCATGATTGCTGTCAGCGGATTAGCAACCAGCGAACAAATACCTTTTGAGCAAGATTCTAAAAATACGGCATTTTTACCAAAGCCATATACCGCACGGGAGTTATTAACAGCTTTGCATTTAGTTTTAAAATAATTGAATTGGTAATTGGTAATTGGTAATTGGTAATAGGGCATTGGGCATTGGTAATTGGTAAAATATGACAAATCTAATTCTAGTTGTAGATGATGATGATTTAATCCGGATGCAGTTGCGCGAATTGCTGGAATCGGCGGGATATCGGGTGGCCCAAGCGAGTAATGGAGAGGATGGGTTGGCTGCCTGTACTAAACTACAACCTGATATGGTTTTACTGGATGCTTTGATGCCGTTGATGGATGGTTTTAGCTGTTGCGAACGATTGCGGCAGCTTCCTGGGGGGAAGGATATACCGATATTAATGATTACTGCTCTTTACGAACAAAGTTCTGTAGAAAGAGCTTTTAATGCTGGTGCTACCGATTATATAACTAAGCCGATTCAGTGGTTGGTATTGCGTCAACGGGTGCATCGTCTGCTCGAAGCTAGTAGTACGATGAAAAAATTACGGCAGCAAACGGAACAAGCACGGTGGCAAGAAGCACAATTAAGGATTGCATTGTCGGCAGTCCATATGGGTGTTTGGGATTGGGATCTTGTTACTGATAAGGTAACTTGGTCGGATACTATCAAATCGCTATTTGGTAAAGCAAGTTTAAATTTTGATGAAACTTACGAAAGTTTTCTGAGTTTTCTTCATCCTCAAGATAGAGATTTGATTAATCGAGCCGTGCGGAATGCGATTGAAGCGGGGGAAGAATATAACATTGAATATCGCGTGGTTTTACCAAATGGTGGGATTCGCTGGCTGGTTTCGCAAGGCTTAGTTTTTCGTGATTCGTCTGGGAAAGCTTTGCGGATGTCAGGAATTGATATGGATATTACCGATCGCAAACAGGCTGAGCTTGCTTTACAGGTTCATGCAAATCAGCAAGCATTGCTTGCGGAACTTTCTCAAGCAGCGCTGGCTCAAATGGATTTAAATAGTTTGATGCAGCAAGCTGTGAATGCGATCGCTCTGGGTCTGGAGGTGGAATACTCCAAGATTTTAGAATTATTGCCGAATGGTAATGAGTTACTGGTGCGTTGCGGTGTGGGTTGGCATTCTGGAGTGGTGGGAGTAGTAATCAGTGCTGTTGATAATTCCCAAGCAGGTTATACAATTACGAGCCAAGAAGCTGTAGTTGTGGAAAATTTAACAAAGGAAACTCGCTTTACCGGACCGCAATTCTTGCTAGAGCATCATGTCGTAAGCGGTTTATCGGCAATTATTCATGGCAAGGAAAGTCCTTTCGGAATTTTGGGAGCGCATACCACTAAACAACGCACATTTAGCAGAAATGACATCTACTTTTTACAAGCAATCGCTAACGTTTTAGCTACAGCGATCGAGCGTCAGCGGATGGAAGATGCGCTTAGGGAAAGCGAACAGCGCTGGCAATTGGCAGTAAAAGGTACTAATGATGGTATTTGGGATTGGAACGTCAAAACCGATCAAGTCTTTTACTCGACTCGCTGGAAACAAATGCTGGGTTATGAAGACGAAGATATCAAAAATAATTTAGATGAATGGTCAAATTTGGTGCATCCCGACGATCTCGATTGGGTGATGCAAACGATTCAAAGTCACTTTGAGAAGAAAACTTCTTTTTATACTAGTGAGCATCGCGTTCGTTGTAAAGATGGGAACTATAAATGGATTTTAGACCGAGGTCAAGCGTTATGGGATGCGGATGAGAATGTAGTACGGATGGCAGGTTCCCATACGGATATTACGGAACGTAAATTATCAGAAGAGCAACTAAGACAAAGCGAACAACGTTTTCAAATTCTCGCTCGTGCGACCAATGATACTGTGTGGGATTGGGACTTATTAACAGATCGAGTGTGGTGGAACGATTCGGTACGAACATTATTCGGTTATTCAGCACCAACTATCGAAAATAGCACCGATTGGTGGCACGGACATATACATCCAGAAGATAAACGGAGAATTGTTACTGATATTTTTGCTGCAATCAAAAGCAGTCAATCATTTTGGGCAAATGAATACCGTTTTCTGCGTGCAGATGGAACAAGCGCTTATATTTTTGACCGTGGTTACGTGGTTCGCGACGATACGGGGCAACCAGTGCGAATGATTGGTGCGATGATGGATATTACCGAACGCAAGCGCGTACAGGAAGAACTGATTCGACAAAACTTGCGTAGTCAATTATTTGCTGATATCACTCTCAAGATTCGTACTTCTCTACAAATCGATGAAATTCTCCAAACCAGCGTTACAGAAGTCCAAAAATTACTCAACGCTGACCGAGTATTAATTCTTCGAGTATTTGCCGATGGTTCGATCAAAGCTGTGAAAGAAGCAGTGGTTCCGGGTTTACCCGTAGTTTACGGACAAAATATTGACGATGATTGCTTTAGTAGAGAATACCTCGAAAAATACCGTAAAGGTAGGATTAAGGCAATTACTGATATCGAGCAAGCTGATATCCAACCTTGTCATGTAAAATTACTGCAAAGATTCGATATAAAATCTAACTTAGTAGTTCCCATCATCACGCAAAACCAGCTTTGGGGATTACTAATTGCTCATCAATGCGATCGTCCCCGTCAGTGGAATGAGTGGGAGACCGAATTACTGCAACAATTAGCCGACCAAATCGGTATAGCTACTTCACAAGCCAAACTCTTAGAACAAGAAACCCGTCAGCGAGAAGAGCTAACCCGTTCCAACGAAGAATTACAGCAATTTGCCTTTATCGCTTCCCACGACTTACAAGAACCATTACGTAAGATTACAGCATTTGGCGATCGCCTCAAAGCAACTTGCGAAAATTCCCTAACAGATAAGGGTTACGACTATTTGCAGCGAATGCAGAACGCAGCCGAAAGAATGCAGGCTTTAATTGAAGATTTACTGACTCTTTCGCGGATAACCACTAGAGCAAAACCTTTTGTAGAGGTGAATCTAGCACAGGTAACTCAAGAAGTATTATCCGATTTAGAAATACGCATCGCGCAAACCGGAGCGCAGATAGAAGTCGGCAACTTACCTACCATCGAAGCCGACCCGCTGCAAATGCGTCAATTACTACAAAATTTAATCGGCAATGCTCTGAAATTCCACCGAAAAGCAGAGCCACCATTAATCAAAATTTACAGCAAAACCCTTACGAATAAACAGTTAAGCCCTGATTATTATCAAATCGTCGTAGAAGATAACGGTATTGGTTTTGACGAAAAATATTTAGACCGGATATTTAACGTCTTTCAAAGACTCCACGGTCGCACGGAATACGAAGGTACTGGTATAGGTTTGGCTATTTGTCGAAAAATAGTCGAGCGACATCAAGGAACTATTACAGCAACCAGCGAACCCGGAAAGGGTGCAAGTTTTATCGTCAAGCTGAAGGTTAAAGGGTAGGGAATTGGGAATTGGGAATTGGGAATTGGGGATTGGGAAAC
>NZ_JAYGHM010000133.1:0-5175 GCF_034931125.1 Rivularia sp. UHCC 0363
CTCCCCATCCCCCCATCTCCCCATCTCCCCATCTCCCCATCTCCCCATCTCCCCATCTCCCCATCTCCCCATCTCCCATCCTCATCACAGCGGGTTTTGCACTACTTTCTGTTTGCGCTTCCTTATAGTAGATACTTCTTGCACCTCTTGATTTTGCTCTTCTTTGAGTCTCTCTAGCTTGTCTATTTCTGGTAATTTGAAAAGCACCCCTGCGAAAAACCAGTAGTAAACAGCAACCGGGTCAACATCTAAAGGATAGTAATAGGTGTTGTAACTTATAAACAATATAAACACCCACAAAGCCGCTCCGTAACCACGGAAATTACGGTTTTTTATTTTACGATAAGTTTTGAAGGCACAAACTGTTAAGGTGGTGACTAAACCCAAAAACCCTAATACTCCCAAAATTCCGACTTCAAACATCACTTTGGGATAGTAAGTTTCTACTAATTTAGTCGGTCCCATGATCCTGGCTGAGTTGGTCGCTCGTCCCAAACCGTTACCTAATGGGTTTTTGGTATTGTTAGCAACCTCTTCAAATTGCTGAGTGATAAATTCGTAGGGTGGTGAAGCATTCCAACGGCTGATAAAGCTATCCATTCTTTCTTGAACAACTACGGGATTACTTGCGATCGCAATTGTCAAAATCAAGATTAATCCACCGAAAATCGGAACAAAGCGTTTGAGGTTAGCAAATTGACCTGTCAGTACCAGTAATAATACTAGGCAAGCAGGTACTAAGGCTAAAGCAATTCTTTGTCCGGAAATCACTGCATTAACAAACACTGCTCCCAAGGAAACTAAACCAAACAACCTCCACTTCAAGGAAGGGTCGCTAAATCCGGTACCAAATGTAAAAAATGTACTGGAAATTAAAAACCATGCCCATTGCCAAGGTGCAACAAAAGTACCTGGTAATCGAATTATCCCTTGGCTGGGACTGTAAACTAAGGCACCACCAATAAAACACCGGGCTTCTAATGTTGCTTTAAATAAATCAACTCCCGTAGCATCACGAGTCCCTTCACAGATACCTGCAACTAGTAACGCATATTGAACAACTCCCAGCACGCAGCACAGGAGTATCAGGACAACTTGAAGACGAGTTACAAATAAAAAATCCTTTTTATTACGAATTAAATAATAAGCACAGGTAATCAAGGGTATGTAACCCATGAGTACTTTCAATCCCAAAATCCCCATCCCCAAAGGTATCTCTTTCGGTGGTGTCTTGAATAAGGCTGGAGGTTCGGGGTTAAATTGCTGCATTCCATTGACAAACAATAGCGTGCAAATACATAAAGTTAATAAAATCAGTAATGGTGTTTTAATACCTTTGGGAATGACAAAAGGTAAATTTTGCTGACGGCATTTCTGCCACAGTGCTATAACTGCTGGAACGTAAAACCCATCTTTGGCTAATTGAAGTATGGCATTTCCCCCCAGCAGGTAGGTGACGGTACCCGCAAATGGGATATAAAAAACAAATCCGAATAAAGCTTGACGAGGATATTTATAAGAAAGTGCTATTACTATTACTGCCATTACAGCGGGAACTGCTAATTTAATTCCCCCGACAAAAAATAACGCAATTCCTAAAACAATACCTACTCCTCCGGCTTTGGAGAGTAGGCTGGTCAATTCTTCACGCGCTCTTGTGGCTTTGCGTTTCTGGGCTAACCTTTCTTTAAGAGGGAGGGTAGGTTGTTCTTTCGACTGCTCTTTTTTATTCTTCTTTTTTTTCTTTGACTTGAGCATATTAAATTTGAGATTTTAGATTAGTAAATCAAATATGGTTAGTAGGTACTAGTTAGTCGATAATAACCAACAACTCACATTTAGGTTAGTTGATAGGTGATAAAAAAATAACCTTCCTACTAACATTCACCAATCCAAATCTCAAAAATAATTTACGCTACCAAATGTTCCCGTACTACATCAACCAATTCTTTTGTCCAGTAGTTAGCAACGTCATCTGCTTCAGCTTCTACCATGACTCGGATTAAAGGTTCCGTACCAGAAGCGCGAACCAATACTCGACCAGCGCTACCCATTGCTACTTCAGCACGACAAATAGCCTGCTGCAACGGCTCGCAGTCTTGCCAACCTACGCGCTTTTCTCTATCTTCTACCCGCACGTTATGCAATAGCTGGGGATATGTGGAAAAGCTTCCATCTACCATTTCTGATAAAGGTACACCTGCTTGATGCACTAAAGCCGCTATGTGTAAAGCTGTCAGCAAACCATCTCCAGTTAAACCATAGTGACGGCAAAGGATATGACCGGATTGCTCCCCTCCCAACATTCCACCAGCGCGGAACATTTCAGCCTGTACGTATTGGTCTCCAACTGCGGTACGGGTAAATTTACCGCCAATTTGTTTCCAGGCTCTTTCAAAACCTAAATTTGCCATGACAGTGGAAACAATTAAATTATCTGGTAGTTCCTGCTTTTTCTGCAAGGAATTTCCCCATAGATAAAGAATGTAATCCCCGTTAATCGGTCTTCCGGTATTGTCTACTGCTAATACTCTGTCAGCATCACCATCAAACGCAAAGCCCAAATCGGCATTGTTTTCCTTTACAACCGCTTGCAAAGTGTCCAAATGAGTCGAACCGCAATCCACATTAATGCGATCGCCATCTGCTCGATCGTGCAGCGAAATAACTTCTGCACCTAATTCCTTGAATACAGATGGTGCTAAACCAACTGCTGCTCCCCATGCTAAATCTAAAACAACCTTCATTCCTTGAAGATTTACATGACCGTGTAAGGGTCCTTTCAATATCTGAGCATATTCTGAAATCAATTCCGGACGCGAGAAATGCCTTCCACAATCACTAATACTCACCGCAGGAGATGCTTGACCGCGCAATCCAGCTTCAATTTCTTGCTGTAAACTCTTGGATAACTTTATCCCATCACCACCGAAAATTTTAATCCCGTTGTCTTCAGGTGGGTTGTGACTCGCACTAATCATTACTCCACCCACAGCATCCGTAATGCTACTTAGATAAGCAACGCAAGGAGTAGGACATAAGCCCAAATACCACACCTGTAAACCAGCTGCCGTTAAGCCCGCACTCAAAGCCATTGCCAGCATATCGCTAGAATTTCGAGAATCCTGTCCGAGAATCACCGGACCGATTTTCTCTGCATGGGTACGCAACACTATACCCGTCCAAAAACCCACTTGCAACGCTAAAGGCGCACTCAGTAATTCGCCTACTCGTCCGCGAATACCATCCGTACCGAATAGAGGAGATTTCGGCAGTACTAAGGAATTGTGTCCGAAACCACTTGCAGAAGCTTTTTCCCATCCATTCGCCCCAAAAGCAGAATCTCCACGAATACCACCGTGAGTTCGAGTTATAAATGATACCATAGTTTTAAAAGGCTCCACACACTCACACAGGAGAATAACACTTTATACTTGATTGAACAATTCTTATTGAATACCTTTGCATCAGGACTTTTGATTAGATTATTTTTATTTTTCTCTTTACAAATTTATTCTAGTTTGGGTACTTTTGAGCAAATATACATATGAATTCTATCAAGCAAATATGAAGATTTTATCAAGTCAGTATTATCCCTGATGGCATTTAAAACTTATTTAAAGAGTCTTTAAAGTGAATTTAAAACTCTTTTAATCTGATAAATGTAATTACCTGAAATTACGCTCTTAATATACTTAAAAGCTGATTTACCGTATCGACCGACATTTGAAGTTACTTTAAATTTTATATCAGAATTAACACTTAAATGTATGTAAAACTAAACACACATGCATTGCAGCTAATAAATTGAGCAGAAAATACAAAAATTAATATAGCGAAACTTATAGCAATAAAAATCAATGAAACTTACATATTTTTATCAAGTGGCATGAGTATCGTAGTGCCAAAACAGACTTGTAGGAATTGCTTAAGAAATTTTAATAGAAATCATCATCAATTAGCTCTAATGTTACCTTTTAGTAGTTGTTCCTATTTATGAACAAGTGTGGATGATAGAGGCGGTTTTGAGCTTCGCGATCGCGTAGAATTATTGTAAGTAAGTTAAGATTTGAACGTTATCTTAACAGATCGCAATCAATTCGATGCCAATTGGCTCCTACGGGCATTCACTCACTTGCAACTTCATAACTTGAACCTTACCTTTAGTTAACCTTTTATTGTTGAGAAATTTAGTATGAGCAGTAATTTAGCAACCAAATTACGTGTAGGCACCAAGAAAGCCCATACAATGGCAGAAAACGTTGGTTTTGTTAAGTGCTTTTTAAAAGGAGTCGTTGAAAAAAATTCTTATCGTAAGCTAGTTGGCAACTTCTACTTTGCTTACACGGCGATGGAAGAAGAATTGGAAAGACACGCCAACCATCCAGTTGTATCCAAAATTGATTTTAAGGAACTCTACAGACAGCATAGTTTAGAGCAAGACCTCAGCTATTACTACGGTGCTAACTGGCGCGAACAAATCAAGCTATCGCCAGCCGGTGAAGCATACGTACAGCGCATCCGCGAAGTATCGGAGAAAGAACCCGAATTATTAGTCGCGCATTCCTACACTCGTTACTTGGGTGACTTATCCGGCGGACAAATCCTGAAAAACATTGCTCAAACAGCAATGAATCTCAATGAAGGAGAAGGTATTGCTTTCTACGAATTTGAGCAGATTGACGACGAAAAAGCATTTAAAGCAAAATATCGTCAAGCTTTAGATGAAATGCCTATCGACGAAGCAACAGCAGATAGAATTGTTGATGAAGCCAATGCAGCTTTTGGCATGAACATGAAAATGTTCCAAGAGTTGGAAGGTAATTTGATTAAAGCGATCGGACAAATGTTATTTAATTCTCTTACTCGTCGTCGCAATCGCGGTAATACTGAAACCGGATTAGCAACCGCTGATTAAGATTGATTAACTTGAAATAATTAATTTGTAGGGGTGGTGTCCTTATGATTGTTAGTGCAAAGTATTAGTAATTATAAGGATGTTGCCCCTAATATTATTTTTTAACAATCTTGTAGGTTGGGTTGAGGAACGAAGCCCAACATTATCTAAAAATTCAAACGAAATAATGTAAAGCAAGAGAATATTTAAATAATACCTAGCGAGCAAGATTTTTTTACATCTAGTTTGTAGTTCGTAGGTTGGGTTGAGGAACGAAA
>NZ_JAYGHM010000134.1:0-4987 GCF_034931125.1 Rivularia sp. UHCC 0363
TCTCCTTGTCCCTTCTCTCCCCATCGCCCCATCCCCCCATCTCCCTATCCCCCCATCTCCCCATCTCCCCATCTCCCCATCTCCCCATCTCCCCATCTCCCCATCTCCCTATTCCCTATTCCCTATTCCCCATTTGAGAACGAGCAGCCTGTAAAGCTTTCGCTACTTGCTCGAAACCCGTTCCACCGTAGCTATTACGAGCCGCGACTACTTGACGGGGTGATATTGCTTCATAGATATCATTTTCAAATTTGGGATGCAGTTGTTTCCACTCTGCTAAACTCAAATCTTTGAGAAGTTTACCTTTCTCAATACTAGTTTTCACTACCTTACCTACGAGATTATAGGCTTCTCGGAAGGGAACACCCCGCGCTGCAAGATAATCCGCTACATCGGTTGCATTAGAAAAATCGGACGCTACGGCTGCTGCTAAACGGCGATCGCGAAATTCCAAACCTTCCCGCAGCAAAATTGTCATTGCTTCCAAACAAGCTTTAACTGTATTTACCCCATCAAATAGACCTTCTTTGTCTTCTTGCAGGTCTTTGTTATAAGCCAAGGGTAATCCCTTCATCATCACTAACATTGCTTGCAGATGACCAAATACTCTCCCAGTTTTACCCCGGACTAACTCCGGTACGTCGGGATTTTTCTTTTGTGGCATAATACTCGAACCTGTAGCGCAACTATCTTTGAGGGTCACAAAGCCAAATTCCTCAGAAGACCATAGAATTACCTCTTCCGACAAACGGCTCAGATGAACCATGATTAAACTAGCCGCACTCAAAAATTCAATCGCAAAATCGCGATCGCTTACACCATCAAGGCTATTATCATAAACTTTGTCAAAATGCAATAGTTGGGCGCTGTAATGTCTGTCAATAGGAAAAGTAGTTCCTGCTAAGGCTCCGCATCCCAAAGGTGAAATATTTACACGGCGATACACATCTCCTAATCGTTCCCAATCGCGCTGCGTCATTTGGAAATAAGCCAAAAGATGATGAGCTAGGCTTAGAGGTTGAGCGCGTTGTAGATGAGTGTAGCCGGGAATCAAAGTTTCGACATTTTTTTCAGCAATATCAACTAAAACAGTTTGAAATCCCCGAATTAAACTTTGAATTTGCTGAATTTGTTCGCGTAAATAAAGTCTGGTATCCGTACCAACCTGGTCATTACGAGAACGTCCGGTATGCAGCTTTTTACCCACATCACCAGCAATCTCGATCAAACGATGTTCGACAGCAAAATGCACATCTTCTGAATCAGTATCTGGATTAAATTCACCATTACGATATTCTTGGCGAATTTGTTCTAAACCTGCAACTAATTGCTCCCCTTCTTCAGCAGAAATAATGCCACATTTAGCCAACATTTTGGCATGAGCAACCGAACCAGTTAAATCATATTCAATTAATTGAATATCGAAATGGATGCTGGCATTAAAGCGAGCAATAGTAGGATGTAACGCTGATTCAAACCGCTGGCTCCAAGTTTGTTGTATCATAAATTGGGAATTGGGCATTGAGAATTGGGCATGGGGAAGAATAAGTTAGGAGTTAAGAATTAAGAGTTAGGAGTTATGAATTCTTAACTTATAACTGGTTACTCATAACTTTCAAACAATCTAAAATTTAAAATAAACATATCTATTGTTAAAATCCTTTAATTCTTAACTCCTCACTTCTAACTCCTAACTTTTAACCGTAACTGGTTAAATTACGAATTAAATAACCAACCACTAATCCAATTAACAGCGCCCATACTTGACCTGTTTGCACAAAGTGGTTGAAGGATTTTTGAATCTGACCCAAAAGGTCTGGGTCGTTGATAGTTTGGGCTAATACAGTCCAGTTTACAGGCATTTTGCTCTGAGCATTAACAGTACTTGACAACAAAATGGTCGTCCATAAACTGACAGTAAACCCACCCAAAATTGACCAAGGTTTCATTTTTAACTTATATGTTGGTTAGTATCACCGTGATAGCTCAGGGATATAAATTATGCCATCCGTAATTTCTCGGCTGACCGCAAAATTTGTCCGGCTAAAACGGCTGCACCAAATCCATTATCGATATTTACGACTCCGATACCCGCAGCACAAGAGTTGAGCATGGTTAATAACGGTGCTAAACCACCAAAACTTGCTCCATAACCGATGCTGGTAGGAACTGCTATGACGGGAGAGTCTGCTAAACCTGCCACAACACTTGGTAAAGCACCTTCCATACCCGCGACAACAATTAATACCGCTGCCGATTCGATAACGTGACGATTACTTAACAAGCGGTGAATTCCCGCAACTCCCACATCCCATAACCGCTGCACCTCAAAACCAAAAAGTTCTGCGGTAACTGCGGCTTCTTCGGCAACTGGTAAATCGGCAGTTCCAGCAGAAAGAATCCCAATCGTACCGGAATATCGAACTTCAATAGTAGGAGGTGCGATCGCGCAGATTCGTGCAGCTTCGTAATAACGCAAACCCTTCACCCTGGATTGCAAAATTGCGTAAACTTCCAGAGTAATACGAGTTGCCATCACAACTTGACTCTTTAAACGCATCACCTCCATAATGCGAGCGATTTGTTCGGGAGTTTTATCCAAACCCCAAATTACTTCCGGGAAACCAGTTCTTAAAGAGCGGTGATGGTCAATTTTGGCAAATTCATCTACAGGTTCATAAGCTAAATCTTTTAACTGTGAAAATGCTGCATCCGGCGTTACGTTACCATTAGCAACAGAGTTTAATAGAGATTGTAGAGCTTTTTCGTCAGTCATAGAAGAGAGAAGGAGAGGGAGTAGAGGGGTTAGGAATTAAAAATTCCGGTTCTCCTCATTCCTAACTTATAACTCTCAACCTTTAACCTTTAACCTTTGACCTTTAACCTGTAACTTATTCTTTAGTTATTTTAATTTCTTGAAGATTCCAGAAAGCACCGCCGATCGCATTGTACTGGAGACCTTCAAATTTATTACGAATGGCTGCTAATGACAGGGGATTAACTAAGTAGATAAAAGGTAAATTTTCCTGAGTAATTCGCTGAGTTTCTGCGTATATTTCCTTTACTTTGGCTTCGTCTAATTCCTGTGTTGCTTGGACATAGAGCCGTGCAATTTCGGTTTCCCAAGGAGCAACTTCCCAACCTTCAATGGGTTTTTGTCCGGCTTGGGGTTTTTGATTAAACGCATGCAATCCACCGTCGGGTTTCCATACGTTAGCACCATCATTTGGTTCCAAACCACCTGTTAAACCCAGTAATGCCATGTCAAAATCCAAGCTATTCGAGATTTTATCTAAATAAGTATTCCAAGCCAAAGGTGTAAAATCAACTTGAATACCGATTTTACTCAAATCTCCTTTAATTTGCGCTCCCATAGCTTCACGAATTTTATTACCAGAATTTGTTAATAAAGTGAAACGGACGCGATTTCCTTCTTGGTCTAATAATTGACCTTGGGGATTATATTTGAATCCGGCTTTTTTAAGTAATTCTTTCGATTTATCTAACTTATAATCGTAGACTTTTAATCCTTTTTCTGGAGAAAGATAATAAGGACTTTGTACGGAAATCGGCGAATCCTGCGTTTGACCTAAACCTTGAAACGTGTTGTTAATCATGGTTTTGCGATCGATAGCGTAGGCTATAGCTTGACGGAATTCTTTGGAATTAAACCATTTAGATTTTACCGGGTCAACTAATGGCTTACCGTCTCTTTTCCCCTTATTCAAATTAAAAAACACAAAAGATGTACCAGTTGCTGGACCACCATTGTAAATTTTGAAATTACCCCGCTTTTCTTCTCGCTTAAGTAAAGAAAAATAATCTGGTGTAACTCCTATCGAATCCAAGCTACCGGAACGAAATTGCAGTAAGGAAGTATCTTGAGATTCAACAATTTCCCAATTTACTTTTTCAATATAAGGCTCAGGATTACCCCAATAATAAGGATTGCGTTCAAATACAACCCTTTGAGTAGTATTGTAACGACCTAATTTATAAGGACCGTTAGTGACAATTTCTTCAACAGGAGTATCAACACTCCATTTTTGCAGAAATAACGGCTTTCCTTCTCCATCTTTCTTTTCTACCGATTCTCGTAAAGCATGAGCAGGTAAAATAGGAGTCGTCATATTTTGCAAGAAAGGTCGGAAAGGTTCTGGTAAGGTAAATTCTACCCGTCGCTCATCGAGTTTTTTGACCTTGGGTAATTGACCGCTTTCACCAATTTTAAAAGCATCCTTAACATCGGTCGGAATGTCTTTATTAAAGTAAATTTTGTTGTAGCTAAATACAACATCTTCAGCAGTTAAAGGTTTACCATCAGACCATTTCAAATTATTACGTAAAGTAAAGACAAACTGTAATCCATCATCAGAGATTTTCCAGGATTGGGCTAATGTTGGTTCAATTTCTCCACTTATAGAATTTTGTGTTGTCAATCCTTCAAAAGTGTAGGGGAAAATATTCGGTGACTCTTGAGAAAGAGCATAGTTAAATGTTTTCGGGTCGCTGAGAGTGCTAAGTATCAACTGCGGTGTTTGAGCCGCTTCGCTTTTGAAATTAGCTGGATTGCAAGCAGCAACCGAGAGTGCTGTGATAGTTGCCAAAATTACTGGTAAACGCAAACGCCGAAAGTTGGAAAAGATCGAAGCAATTCTTAACATTTAGGTAGATATACGATTAGTTATATAGATTGTGATTGTAGCGGAAACAAACAGAACTATGTAACAGAGTGCAAATTAGCTCTAAACCATTACCTCTAATGCCTACTGCCTTGTCATAATTACAATTCTTAACGCCGACCTACTTAGTTAGAGGTTAAGAGTACCCCTGTTAGCAATTAGCGAGCGTCCCGCTCGCTATTGGTCACGAGCGAGCAAGATGCATGTCCTTACGGACACGCTGCGCTACCGCACTACGAGCGCGTTACCCATTACATTTAATGTGGCTCCTAATACTCCACCACATAAGTTATGAGGGGTCATGG
>NZ_JAYGHM010000135.1:0-4961 GCF_034931125.1 Rivularia sp. UHCC 0363
TAACATTCAATCCAAAATCCATTCACGAAGTGTGTCCGTTCATCGAAGATGTTCCCGTTCACCGCAAGGTGTCCCGTAGGGAAGGGTAGGACATAATCCAAAATCTAAAATCCAATAACTCCTAACTATTCCCAGTTAAGATGATTGTTCAGCTAACTTCAACTGTTGCCACCAGCGATTTAAAGGATAATAAACCACAGGGGCCCAAAGACTGCTGAGAATCGCCGAAGCAAGAGTTACCTTTTGGTAATAAGCCCAAATCACATCTGAGTTAGCGGTACCCTTGGCAATAATCTGCAAGGCGAAAATCGTATCGGATAAAATAGCCATCCCGAAGACGATTAGGGCAATAGAAATAAAATCTTCTTGAATAAAACGTTGTTTTTGAAACAAACCAATAAGAAAACCTACCAAACCTAAACTTAAAGCATGGGTCGGTTGGGATGAGGTCATGGCATCTTGCAGCAACCCCAAAACGATACCAGCAAAAGCGCCTTGAAAAGCCGAACGCTTAACACTCCAAGCCACAACCCAAATTAATAGCCAGTTAGCCGTAATTCCCACCAATTCCATACCGGGAAAGCGATTTGGTAACAGAAATAAACATAACAATACCGACCCAGTAATTATCGCCCAATCTGCAATCTGGCGTAAGCTAGGATTCCAGCGAGAAAGAGGTTTGAGCGACTTCTTCGGTTTTTTGCGTCGGGATGGAGGTTGTCCAGAAGTTTGCTTATTTTTTGCCCGAAATGGAGGTTGTCCAGAATGCTTATTTTTTGCCCGAAATGGGGGCTGTCCAGAATGCTTTTTCCTCACCTGAAATTTGGGAATATTCATTGACCTGTAACCTTACTGTTAACTCCTAACTTTGCATCTTCGGGTTCTGCCACAGGTGGTTTAGAATTAACTGTTACCCAGTCAAGCGAGCGAATCGGTGGGAAAAGCTCTATTGTCGCAACTGATGCGGGAAGTCTTTTTAAATCTAATGATTTTATTTTGCCTATAGGTACACCGGAGGGAAACTTAGAACTGTAAGTTGAGGTAGAAACCACATCTCCCGGTTTCACGTTTGGCACTTTTTCATAAAATTCCAATACCGCATCCACAGAACCATCTCCTCGTAAAATACCTTTGGCTCCAGTGCGGCTGATATTTACCCCTACTTGCGAATTCATATCGCTAATTAACAAGACGCGGCTAGTATTGGGAGTTACGCTGTCTATCAACCCAACTAAACCACCTTCAGCCTTGACTATGTAACCTTCCTGAATTCCCTCAAGGCTACCGCGATTTAAACTTACCTGTTGCCACCAATTGTCTGCACTACGTCCAACCACGCGAGCCGGAATGGTAGGTGCATTTTTTGGTTCTTTTTCTACATATTTTAGTAAAGCTTTGATATTCTTATTCTGACTTTCTAAATCAACTATTTTGGCTTGCAGTTCCTGTACTTTTGCATCCTTGAGATATTCTGCTCGATCCGGCTTGGTTTGAAACACCTCAAGCGGATGAGTAATACCGTCGTAAAACTCAACCAAAAGTTCACCTTGAGTTTGGCGGATTACTAAAGCACCACCAACCACTAACCCTAACAACCCTAACTGTAACCCAAAACGCTCCCACCAGCGACGTGCAGTAAACATATAAACCGACCTATAGCAGAAAATTTACTTAATAAATACTTAATAACTTAATAAGAAGATATCGGATTCTATAAAGAACCCAATACCCTATAGAGCTTCATCGAACCTACATATTGCGAGAACGTGCGCTGAATACCCGTTCTAACTGTTTGAAATTTTCTAACACCCGACCAGTACCCAATACTACACAACTCAAAGGGTCGGCGGCAACGTGCGTTACGATACCAGTCTCATGACTAATTAAAGTATCTATACCCTTGAGCAAAGCACCACCACCAGCAAGCATAATACCGCGATCAATAATATCTGCTGCTAGTTCCGGAGGTGTACGCTCTAGCGTCCGCTTCACCGCTTCAATAATAACTGAAAGTGGTTCAGCCATGCTTTCACGAATTTCCGGACCTTTAATCGTCACTGTTCTGGGCAAACCAGAAAGCAAATGTAAACCGCGAACTTCCATGATCGCTTCTTCATCATCATGAGTCGGATAGGCAGAACCAATCCGAATCTTGATATCTTCTGCTGTACGTTCTCCGATTACCAGATTATGAACTTTCTTCATATACTGGACAATTGATTCGGTTAACTCATCTCCAGCAATACGTACTGATTCGCTCAGTACTGTACCTTGAAGACTCAATACTGCGACTTCAGTGGTTCCACCACCAATATCAATAATCAAGTTACCAGTAGGTTCAGCTACTGGCAGCCCTGCCCCAATTGCTGCTGCTACGGGTTCATCGATTAAATAAACTTCTCTAGCCCCTGCTTGAGATGCAGCATCCATTACAGCCCTTCTTTCAACCCCAGTTACACCGCTAGGGATACCAATTACAATCCTAGGTAAAACCAGGGACTTACCGCCATTAACTCTCTGAATAAAATGCTTGAGCATCAACTCAGCAGTATCAAAGTCAGCAATTACACCATCGCGTAAAGGACGCACGGCAATCACATTTCCAGGAGTTCTACCGAGCATTTTCTTCGCATCTTCTCCGACAGCTAGCGCAACCTTTTCGTTTTGGTCGATGGCAACAACTGACGGCTCTTGGAGTACAATACCTTTGCCAGAGACATAAACGAGAGTGTTGGCAGTACCCAGGTCGATACCCATATCTCGCGACAAGGAAAACTTACTGAAAAGACCCACGCGTATTTACGCCCCCTATTCTCGCTATTTTTACAACTTCCGAAATACTGAATCGTGCTGGATTCTATTATTTTTTTTGACTTGAGTCTAGTAAAGCAGACTAATTTTTTATATATCTTTTCCTAATCTTTACCATCTCCCAACCCCTTTGAATTTTATATTCTTTGTTTGAGCAAACCTATCAGTATGCTTTCGCAATTTAGGTATAGTTATTTTTATCATCTATTTGACAAAATCTATTGTTAATTATTTAACACTATCTCAAATGTGTTCTAATCCGTTATTATGGAAATTACAATTCAAAAGTACACTAGTACTAAAAGCTCAAGCCTATGAGTATTAATGTAGTCCACCTCGTCGGTCGCGTCGGTACCGACCCCGACATGAAATATTTTGAGTCCGGTACGATGAAATGTAGATTAACACTAGCCGTCAATCGTCGTAAGAAAGATAGCGAGCCAGACTGGTTTAACCTCGAACTTTGGGGGAAAACGGCAGAAATTGCTAATAATTACGTGCGTAAAGGTAAACAAATCGCCGTCAAAGGTTCCTTAAAATTAGATAGTTGGAACGATCGCACTACCGGCGCACTTCGTTCTTCACCAGTTATTATCGTGGACGACCTAGAGCTATTAGGCTCCAGGCGAGATACTGAAGCTGACATGATGAACAATGGTTCAGAACATTTTTAGTTGGTTACTAGTATTATTAACTAGTTGCTGGCTATTTAATGTCTTAGAAACGACTAATAACTAATTCGTAATGTAACTGATGCTCCCACTTCCTGTTCCCCCGCGACTATAGGAGTGGGTGCAGCTTCAGCCATTGCTGCTGCGGGAACTGCACTTCGATACAGAATTGGTTCTGGTGTGGAAGCATTATCTATTTGAATATTAACTATTTCCTTTGATGTAAAGCCCAAGCTTGACAAGACAGCACCGGCTTGTTTTTGAGCATCTTGAGTCGCTTCTTTAAGTGCTTGTTGACGTGCTTGAGTTGTTGCTTCTTCGGTAGCTACAAATTGAACGCTATTAATTTGCGTTGCACCGGCTTTTACCGCTTCATCCAATAATTTACCAGTCCTTTCGGTGGGAACGCGAAAACTTACAGTATTTGTAGCTTCGTAACCTTGAGTTTGCCTCACATTATCTTTGTAGCTGTATATTGGGTTGAGTTGGATGCCAGTGGTTTCTAACTTCTCTACATTCTGCGATTTGAGTAGCGTCACGACTGCATTAGACTTACGAGCCGCTTCTTCCTGTACAACATTCGCTGTCTTCCCCTGAACCTGCACTCCCAAACTGACTTTGGATAAAGTTGTAGGAATTGTTTCGGTTCCTTGTCCCGTCACCGTCAATGTTCTTAACATTATTTTCTCTTCTGCCAAGCTAGGTTGAACGCAAGCAACACTAACAAACAATGCGATCGGCAGAGTTTTCCATAAATTTTTGTAACCTTGCCATTTATAGCCAAAGGTTTTTATAGTATTCATCATATTCTGACTCCTAATGAAATTATTATATTGAATAACTTTACCCTAGAGTATTTACTGAATTTGAATGTTCCTGTTTTTCACATAAATTTAGAAAAATTAAAACTTCAAGGGAGTAGGAAATAGGCAATAGGAGGAAAAGATAACTCGTAAATGCTTTATTTGATTTAATAAAGTTTGCCCAGAGAACAAAAAATCATTACACCCAACTATTCCCTGTTCCCCATTCCCTACTTCCTAAGAATTATTCAAAACGGATTCCTATATTATGAATTGGCTATTAAAAACCGAACCGAACGAATATTCTTATACTGATTTATCAAAAGAAACTATTGCAGTCTGGGATGGAGTTAAAAATGCTCTTGCTCTCAAAAATATGCGGACAATGCAGACCGGAGAACAAGCATTCATTTACCATACTGGTAAAGAACGCAGTATTATCGGAATTGCAGAAGTTGCGAGTATTGCATATCCCGACCCAAAATTAGACGATCTTAAAAGACTAGTTATAGATATACGAGCAGTACGAAAATTACCCCAACCAATAACCCTCAATCAAATCAAACAAGACGAAAATATGAAAGGTTTTGATTTATTACGTCTGCCAAGATTATCAATAGTTCCAGTTTTACCTGAACATTGGCAGCGCTTGCTAGAGTTAGCAGTTCTTAACAAG
>NZ_JAYGHM010000136.1:0-4617 GCF_034931125.1 Rivularia sp. UHCC 0363
CGAAAAATTAGCAGCAACTAACCTCGCTCTCAAGCAAATTGAAGAACGCTTTCACAACAAAGTAACTTTTTGGTGCGGTTCACCCCGCTACTGGTTTTCTGGTAAATTCAGAAAATTTGGAGCAGCATTTCAAACTTTCCTTGGAGCATCCCCAACTGTTTGGATTCCCCATGCGGAACGTTCTACCCTTGTTCTTGGCGCTCCCGGTTCCGGTAAAACTTTCGGTACAATTGACCGTATGGCAGAAAGTTGCATGATGCAGGGCTTTCCCCTAATTGTCTACGACAAAAAAGGCGACCAGATGAAACTACTCGCACCCCTGGCAGCACGCTATGGTTACGACGTGCGAATATTTGCTCCTGGGGAACCATACAGCGAAGTAATTAACCCACTCGATTTTATGGAGAATCAGGAAGATGCGGTGAGCGCGGCGCAAATTGCGAACGTGATTAATGCAAATGCTGGTGGTAGCGGTAAAGGTGATGAGTTTTTCTCAAAAGCAGCCGATTTATTAGCTAAAGCACTAATCCAACTAGCGAAAGGAAGTGATTGTCCAGATTTAGCCACCGTTTACTGCATCCAGTCCATCGATGATTTTATCAACAAGTTACACGCAGCAGTAGAAGCAGGTACGATTTCTCGTTGGGTTGCTGCTTCGTTTCAACAATACCTTAAAGCAAAAGACAGCGAAAAAACTATTGCTAGCATCGACACAACCACAGTAGGTATATTTTCTGCTTTTATCCAGCGATCGCTTCTTTCTTCTTTCATCGGTAAAAGTACTATTTCTACTAAATTATCGGGAAAGCAAATCCTGATATTCAAATTAGATGACCCCAGACGCGATGTTGTCGGACCATTGCTTGCGGCAGCATTGCACATGACCATTGTGAGCAATTTATGTACGCAAAGGAAAGACCCGCTAGGAATATTTATCGATGAACTGCCATCACTTTACCTCAAAGCATTACCCCAGTGGATTAATGAGTACAGAAGTAACGGAGCTTGTTTTGTATTAGGTGTCCAATATGAAAGAACAACTAGCGAACGCATACGGTGATAATTTAGCAACCGCTATAATCAGCGCTTGCAGCACTAAAATTCTCTACAACCCAGCAAATTACTCAACTGCGGATAAGTTTTCCCAGTCTTACGGACACAAGGAATTTATCGTTAAAAATAAATCTATCAACGATTCCAAGGAAGGACGAACGGTAACTTGGACGGATAATTTACAGACAATGCCAATCCTTACCGCAGATGAAATTATGCGCTTCCCAATCGGTAAGTGTGTGATTACGAATCCAGGTTATACGTCTGTTGATGAAGGTTCAATTCCTTATCGTTGATGTTAGTCACGATTATGAAGCCATAGATTTGAGAAAAAGAATTGCAGAGCAGCTTTTAGTAAGCGGGGAACATTTAGCACCTGCGATTAAATTACTCAAAATCTTCTTCATCGAAGAAAGATAAGATATTATTTCTCAACTGTTGTTGCCATAAATCTTGTATTTCATCTCTAAAAAAATTATCAATCCCTTTCATTTCATTTTCATACATACATAATACGTCATCTCTATATCCAGAACCTCCACCCCATCTACCCTTTACTTCTAACCAAAAAGGATTGGATTCATTTTGTGGTTTTAAAATCTCCTTTTTTAATTTATTAGAAATCTGATTGCCTAAACTAATTACAATCTCTTCATAACAAGTATCTACTTTATTTTGAATAACTTCCAGGATAGGAATCAATATTGATTTGTCAATTGCTTCTTTTTTTGCAAGTCCAATGGCTCCGGATATTTCATCTTTTGGCTTTCTTAAATTAACTTTAACTAAATCTTCTGCAACATTTTTGCAATCAAAATATATATTTATATCTCTTAAATTATATATTCCACGTCTATTATTAATAGCTCTAAACACCATAACATGATGTTTTTTAAGAGATTGGATATACCTTAATGTTAAATTACAACTTGGATATTTTATAATATTTTGCTCTTCAATCTTTTTTTTTAGATTTAAGAGCAATGTTTCATCCTCAGACTTCAGAACATTTCCATTTTGGATTTGTAAAAAGATTGTTTTTAATTTCCTAACTTCAGCACGAAGTTTTTTTTCTCTTCTTTCAATGAGATTATTAATTTCATTATTTAATCTTTCTTTTTCTAAATTGATATCTGATGTTTCATAATTCGGGTCGATTATATCATCGGATAAATAAAATTGTTTGGCATCGTAAAAAAGTATGTTATCTGGAATAAATTGTATTTTTTGTTGTCTAAATTTGGTTTCAATATCACTTTTTCTTACAGCTATTCCTTCATCTCTATCTTCGACTTGTCCATCTGATGATAATAATTTTTCTGGTTCTCCTTTTTGAGGTAATATAAGTAGTCCAAACTTTGTATCGATATCTTCAGATTCACTTGTAAGATATCTTGCTATTAATTCAGAAACATTTGAAGGTGCAGACTTAAAACTTTCTGTAAAGATACAAATGGTTTGGTCTTTGTTTCTAATATAACTTTCTAAATCTTTTCTATTTTTAACTTCATCTATACCTTTAGTATCAATAATTGAATTGAATTTAGGGTATAGCTTAAAATCAATAATGTTTGGGCTAACGTATATAACGATTTTCCGAGGAATTGAAAAAGTACTTATTTTAGCAAGATTAATTTCATTAAATGTATCTTTTATCCATATTGTCTCGGTATATATATCATTTTCTTTTGTAGAATTTTGCCCTTTTATAAAATTAATTCGAGTTTCTTTTCTCTGAGACAACTTGGCACAATTAATCACCTCGTTTGTAAAATCATCTAATTGAGTAAATTTTTTTGCTAAATCCTCAGCTTGATCTCTCGAATTCCCTTTATGAGATTCTTTTAGATTAACTATATTTCTAATTGCGCGAATTAGTTCAGTAGAAGATAAGTCTAGTAAGTATTCAGAGTTGTAATCAGGATATACTTTTTGCCATATACTAATACAAAATTCTCGAATTAATTCAATCATATCTTCTTCAGAACAAGGAGATATTTCAATGTAAGTTTCTGAAGCTGGTTTTATGATAACTTCGCATATTGTTGTTTTACCAGAACCAGTTGAGAGAATTTCTTTAATACTTGTTATAGTCTTAGATTTAACTTTATCATTTGATTTGATTGTTTTCTTTTCTTCATGTTCATATACAAGATTAAAAAGATGACAAATAGCTGTTGTCTTACCTACACCAACTTGTCCAATAAATAATATGTCATATTTAGAGATTTGTAGAATTTTTTTGATTCTCTCTAATCTATTGTTAATATCCTTTAATGCACCTGAAGATATAGAACACCAAAAGTTTTTTGAATTCTTTCTTCGATTTATTTCCTTTGATATTTGCTCCTGTAAAGATTCAATGTCTTTTTTCCCTCGCATAATATTTACCGCTTAAGTAGATGATGATATATACATAATTCCCCTAAATGATCCAAAACTAACAATTAGTTCAGATATCAGTATTTACCGCAAATTGGTGGTAGAAACCAACTAGCGGCACTTGTAGACCGGACGGTATCGGCAGTTAACATCGATGCCTTGGCTCAATTGGTAATGGATAAATACCACCGACGGCAATTAATCAAAGCCAGCGGCGAAATTTACGCCCTAGCGCACGACCAAACCGAAGAAATAAACAGCTATCTATAGCCTTTTCAAAGGTTCTAGAGGTCAATAACAGCGCAATCGCATCGTTCTCCGAACCAACGCCCTTATCATCCATCTTGATAAATGCCTTTGAACGCATTGAAGAAAAAAGTACGGGTATATCACCAAAGGTCATTAACACTGGATTTGATGGCTTAGATGGGGTAATAGGAGGATTTAAGCCAGGAAAATTAATCACAATTGCTGGTCGTCCGGCGATGGGCAAATCATCGTTTTTAGGTAATTTAGCTTTTAATATTTCGCGACATCAGCAGATGCCAACTGTAATTTTTAGTCTTGAAATGGATAAGGAAGAATGGGGGGATAGGTTTTTATCGACTGATATGCCTATTGAATCAAGCTATTTACAAAATGGCTTTGTTAGTAAAAACCAATGGGAACCTTTAGCGCAATCGATTAGTAGATTAAGCGAATTACCGATTTATATTGATGATTCACCGATGTTAACTATTAATTCAATTCGTACAAAAGTTAAACGATTGATTGCAGAAAATAATCGCATTGGCATGATTGGAATTGACTATTTGCAGTTAATGGAAGGGACGGATGGTGATAGTTTTAATCTGGCTTTTCAAATTGGAAAAATCACCAGAGGATTAAAACAATTAGCACGGGAATGTAACACAACTGTTGTCATATTGTCGCAGTTAAATCGTGGTGTGGAAAGTAGAAATAACAAACGTCCTTTGATGTCAGATTTAAGAGAATCGGGGCGAATTGAGGAAGATTCGGATTTAATATTGCTGCTGTACCGTGATGAATATTACAACCAAAATACGGTTGATCGAGGTATTGCAGAGTTAATTGTTGCCAAGAATAGGGGTGGACCAACGGGAATAATAAAACTGCTGTTTGATGCACAGTTTACTTGTTTTAAAAATTTGGTACCACAGC
>NZ_JAYGHM010000137.1:0-4606 GCF_034931125.1 Rivularia sp. UHCC 0363
GACGATTACGGTGCAACCAACCCAAGAGGAAAAGGAATTATATCAAGCCATTAACGAATACTTGCGTTCATCACGAGAAGAAAAAACGATTGATAAATTAACCAGAAATAACCTACTGATGCGTGCTGGTTCCAGTCCAGCTGCTTTGCTTAGTTCTTTGGAAGGATTGCAGTCTCGTTTTAATAATTCTCAAATTTTGTTTCTCAAAAAGCGTGCTAGTAATATCAAACAGTTTGAAAAAACTCGGATGTTAGTAGACTTGCTCAAAAAATCTAATCAAAAAACTTTAGTATTTGTTAATAACCTCGCTACCCAAACTTATTTATCCGAAAGTTTAACAACTGCGGGAATAAAACATAGTTCCTTCAGAGGGGATATGTCGCTCAAAGCCAAAGATAGCGCTATTGAAGACTTCCGAGAACAAGTACCAGTTATGCTGGCAACAGAAACAGGAGGAGAAGGACGCAACTTACAATTTGCCAATGCAATTGTCAATTATGACCTACCTTGGAATCCGATGAAAATTGAACAACGTATTGGTCGTCTTCACCGAATTGGTCAAACTCAAGATGTTTTTATCTTTAATTTTTGTATAGCTAATAGTATTGAAGAATATATTCTCAAAGTTCTTCACGACAAAATCAATATGTTTGAATTGGTAGTAGGAGAAATCGAAACCATATTAGGGAATATGGGGGATGAATTTGATTTTGAAGACATGGTAATTGACCTGTGGTTGGCGAATTCCCATAAAGATGAATTAGATAATGCTTTTGATTCTTTTGGAGGACAATTATTAGATGCCAAACATAGTTATCAAAAAGTACAAGAATTTGATGAGAACTTATTTGGAGATGATTTAGAGGCATGAAAAATCAACTTCTTGATGCTATCAACCAAGTAATTAGCTTAAACTCTGGAGTTGCAGAGTTTACGAATGATGATACTTTAGAAGCATTGCTGCCAGTAGATATTGCTCGCTCTTTAGATGTATCTGATTCTATTAGTTTTAGCACCAGAGCAGATGTAAACGACAGCTATTTTGTTACCTATAATTCAGAAATATTTGATAAGTTTTCTGGGTTACTTGATTTCAAGGTTATGCATCCGCACTCGGTATCAAGTATGATGGCTATTTAAAAACTACAGGCTTTGAGAAGAAAATAGGCGATACTTTATGTCCGCAAAATGGTTTAATTCGCGTTGGTAAATCCTTTGAAGCGCTAACTCCCTACATCTTATTTAATATGTCCTATACCGCGAGTGCAGACGAAAAGCGGTTGGGAATGGTATCGTTTTTTATTAATGGTCTGACGGGTATTCCCGGTGTAAAAATTGGTGATGCACTGTCATGGAAATCCGACCAAATATGTTTGAAAGATGCATCAAATCTGGCACATATTAACTTTGAACGATTGTTAAATACTGCTAATTCCCACGCATCAAAATTAATTGACACAGAAATTACACCTTGGCGTAAAAGTTTATCGCGTAAATTAGGTAGGGATGAAGAAAGAATTAAAAATTATTACAACACAATTGTTTCTGAGATTAGAGCCAAAATTAAGAAAAAGAATTTGGAAGGAGAAGCAAAAGAGAAAGAATTAGCTCGGATTCAAGCTACTCAAATGGAATTGAAGCGAAAATTAACCGATTTGCAAGAGCGATATTCCTTGAGCGTCACGGCACAATTACACAGTACTTTAATAATTTTATTGCAAACAGTTCATATCGAATGTGAACTGATTAGAAAAAAGGCGAAACGGGGAGTAATTGCCGTTTGGAATCCTTACTTGAAAATTATTGAACCGTTGCGATGTGAAGAGTCAGGGGTACCAGTGACAACATTTTATCTGAGCGATAAGGAAGCTAAGATTATTGCTCCGGAGGTTTATAGTAAGTAAACTGTCTGCGGAATCCGGGGTATAGCTATGGGTAGTTCATTAGTTCTCCACTGCACCTAATGCTTTGAGCGAGGTTTTCTCAACTTCGGTTAAACCAGTAACCCCAGTGATATTCATATTGGCGTAGGGTTTATTGCTGAGGGTTTTGATGCATTCCCCGGTTTGAATATTCCAGATTTTGATGGTTTCGTCATAGCTACCACTAACTAAGAATTTATCATCTGGGGTAAACGCAACTGGTACAACTCTATTTGTATGACCTTTTAATGTTTTTATACATTCACCTATGTGAACATTCCATAGTTTTATAGTTTGGTCAAGACTACCACTTGCAAGCAATGAACCATCAGAACTAAATTTAACTGAATCTATTCCAGAGTGATTATCTTGCAAAGTTTTCAAGCATTTACCACTTTGAATATCCCATATTTTAACCGTTCCATCCCGGCTACCACTTGCTATAGTTTTACCATTGGGATTTAACGTAACTGACGATATGTCAGCATCGTGTCCTTCTAAGGTTCTGAAACAATGTCCTGTATCAATATCCCAGAATTTTATTGTGCGATCGCGGCTACTACTTAATATGATTTTGTTATCAGCACAAAAGGCAACAGAAGTTACCCGAGAACTATGTCCTTGAAAAGTTTTTACACACTGTCCACTAGAGATTTCCCATAATTTTACATTATTGTCCATGCTAGCACTAGCAAGAGTTAAACCATCACAACTAAATGCTAAATCTAATATTCGTCCTTGATGTCCATCTAAATTTTTCAGGTACTTTCCATTACTAAAATCCCAAATCATAACAATATTATCGCCACTACCACTTGCAATAATTTTACTGTCAGGACTTATAGTAACTGAATTTACCGACTTATCATGTCCTCTGAGAGTTCTGAAACAATCACCTGTATCAATATCCCAGAACTTTATTGTTTGATTACCATTACCACTAATAATTGTTTTGCCATTAGGAGTAACAACAACTGATTGCACCCAATTACTAGATCCATGCAAAGTTTTTACACATTCGCCGGTGTTTATATCCCAAAGTTTTATTGTGTGGTCATTGCTACAACTTGCAAGTAATGTATCTTTTGAGTTAAGAGCAATTTCCCTAACTTTAGCATTATGTCCTTTGATTATTTTTAAGTATTCCCCATCATTAATAGACCAAACTTTAATTGTATGGTCAGTGCTTGTACTAAAAATAGTTTTATTATCTTTACTAAAAATAATGGAACGGATTACATTAGTATGCATGGTTAAATCTTTAATATTTTGCCCAGTACTAACATCCCAAAGTTTTATTGTTTGGTCTTTATAATAACCGCCAGTAGCTAAGATTTTACTGTCATGGCTAAATGCTACTGAAATAACACCATCTTTATGTTCCTGTAAGGTTTTAACGCAAGTTCCTGTGGTGATGTCCCAAATTTTTACTGAATTATCGAAACTACCACTAGCTAAGACTTGACTATTAGGCGCTATTGCTACTGTGAACGCAGAATCAGTATGTCCCCGCAAGGTTTTAATACATTCTCCAGTACTAACATCCCAAAGTTTTATTGTTTGGTCATCACTACTACTTGCCAGAATTGTACCGTCTAAGTTAAAAGATATTTTGCGTACTCCCAATGTATGTCCTCGTAAAATTTTTAGGCACTCTCCAGTTTTTGAATCCCATAATTTCAGGGTACTAGAGTGACTGCAACTTGCAATAATTTTGCCATCAGGATTAAAAGCAACTGAACTGACCCAATCACTATGTCCTCTAAAGCTGAGAACTTGCTTTCCATCAACAACTTGCCATAAACGAATTTCACCATCAGCACCACCAGTTACGAGTAATTTATCATCTGGGCTGAATGCTAAAGATAAAATAAAGCCAAAAGGCTTTTTAAAAGTAGAATCAGTGAAATTCGTTTTTTGGAAGTTAACACAACGCAAGCTAGCCTTTGTAAAATCAGCAGCTTTAATAACCGCACCAGATAAATCCTTATCTTCTAACGCCGTATTCTCAACTTTTACTAAAATCGTTGCCGCATTCCCGCCAACATAATCAACTTCTGAATCTGTTTTCCCTCGCGTCTCTTCAATAACTCTAATTAACGACTCATTATCACCCACCATCCCCAACATCAAATCTATTACTGCTTTCGTAAGTGGCGATCGCCCTAAAGTTTCCTTCAATTTCTCCAATGGCTCGCTAATAAACTTTCCTAGCGGAGCTATAGCCAAACTACACCCATTCTCATCCAACTGGCGCTCAAAATAACCAGACCAAGTATATTCAATGGGTAGAGCATTCCTATCCAAACAAGATTGGGCTTGTGCTAATTGAGTAAAATCATCCGCTAACACTCCCAATTCCGCCGCAAATTTATACGCGACAAAAAATTCCAATAACGAACGATGCGCTGGAGTATAATCACCATCCGCATTACGAATCAGCATCGTTTGTCCCAACATATCGTATTGCCAGTGGTCTAAATCCTTCTCTTCCTGCACTACGGAACCAAATAACCGTCGAATCCGATCGGGAAACAAGCGATAATTTAAACTCATTTGCTCCTTGGAAAGCATTTCCCAAGCCAATTCGCACAGGAAATACATCTTATCTGCTAAGGAAGTAAAAGTACGCTCTGCTTTGATATCTCGTTGCATTTTTCGCTGTACTGCATACAAGTAAACTC
>NZ_JAYGHM010000138.1:0-4587 GCF_034931125.1 Rivularia sp. UHCC 0363
TACTATTACGGTGCAACCAACAGAAGAAGAGAAGGAATTATATCAAGCTATTAACGAATATTTGCGTTCATCACGAGAAGAAAAAACGATTGATAAATTAACCAGAAATAACCTACTGATGCGTGCTGGTTCCAGCCCAGCGGCTTTGCTTACTTCTCTCGAAGGATTGCAGTCTCGTTTTAATAATTCTCAAATTTTGTTTCTCAAAAAGCGTGCTAGTAATATCAAACAGTTTGAAAAAACTCGGATGTTAGTAGACTTGCTAAAAAAATCTAATCAAAAAACTTTAGTATTTGTTAATAACCTCGCTACCCAAACTTATTTGTCCGAAAGTTTAACAACTGCGGGAATAAAACATAGTTCCTTCAGAGGGGATATGTCTTTGAAAGCCAAAGATAGCGCTATTGAAGAATTCCGAGAACAAGTCCCAGTTATGATCGCAACAGAAACAGGAGGAGAAGGACGCAATCTACAATTTGCCAATGCAATTGTTAATTATGACCTACCTTGGAATCCGATGAAGATAGAGCAACGTATCGGTCGTCTTCACCGCATAGGTCAAACTCAAGATGTTTTTATCTTTAATTTTTGTATCGTTAATAGTATTGAAGAATATATCCTCAAAGTTCTTCATGACAAAATAAATATGTTTGAATTGGTGGTAGGAGAAATTGAAACTATATTAGGGAATATGGGAGATGAATTTGATTTTGAAGACATGGTAATTGACCTGTGGTTGGCGAATTCTCACAAAGATGAATTAGATAATGCTTTTGATTCTTTTGGAGGACAGTTATTAGATGCCAAACATAGTTATCAAAAAGTACAGAAATTTGATGAAAACTTATTTGGAGATGATTTAGAGGCATGAAAAATCAACTTCTTGATGCTATCAACCAAGTAATTAGCTTAAACTCTGGAGTTGCAGAGTTTACGAATGATGATACTTTAGAAGCATTGCTGCCAGTAGATATTGCTCGCTCTTTAGATGTATCTGATTCTATTAGTTTTAGCACCAGAGCAGATGTAAACGACAGCTATTTTGTTACCTATAATTCAGAAATATTTGATAAGTTTTCTGGGTTACTTGATTTCAAGGTTATGCATCCGCACTCGGTATCAAGTATGATGGCTATTTAAAAACTACAGGCTTTGAGAAGAAAATAGGCGATACTTTATGTCCGCAAAATGGTTTAATTCGCGTTGGTAAATCCTTTGAAGCGCTAACTCCCTACATCTTATTTAATATGTCCTATACCGCGAGTGCAGACGAAAAGCGGTTGGGAATGGTATCGTTTTTTATTAATGGTCTGACGGGTATTCCCGGCGTAGAAATTGGTGATGCACTGTCATGGAAATCTGACCAAATATGTTTAAAAGATGCATCAAATCTGGAATATATCAACTTTGAACCATTACTAAATACTGCTAATTCTTATGCATCGAAATTAATTGACGCAGAAATTACACCTTGGCGTAAAAGTTTATTGCGTAAATTAGGTAGGGATGAAGAAAGAATTAAAACCTATTACAACACAATTGTTTCTGAGATTAGAGCCAAAATTAAGAAGAAGAATTTGGAAGGAGAAGCAAAAGAGAAAGAATTAGCTCGGATTCAAGCAACTCAAATGGAATTGAAACGAAAACTAACCGATTTGCAAGAGCGATATTTGTTGAGCGTCACAGCACAATTACACAGTACTTTAGTGATTTTATTGCAAACAGTTCATATTGAATGCGAACTAATTAGAAAAAAGGCAAAACGGGGAGTAATTGCGGTTTGGAATCCTTACTTGAAAATTATTGAACCGTTGCGATGTGAAGAGTCAGGGGTGCCAGTGACAACATTTTATCTGAGCGATAAGGAAGCTAAGATTATTGCTCCGGAGGTTTATAGTAAGTAAGCTGTTTTTTACTTGTTTTCGACTGCACCTAATGCTTTGAGTGTACTTTTTTCTACTTCGCTTAAACCTATAACACCAGTGATATTCATATTGGCGTAGGGTTTATTGCTGAGGGTTTTGATGCATTCCCCGGTTTGAATATTCCAGATTTTGATGGTTTCGTCTAAGCTACCACTTGCTAATATTTTACCATCAGAATTTACAGAAACTGACCATACAGAGTTAGTATGACCTTTAAAAGTTTTTAAACATTCTCCTGTATGTATATCCCATAAGCGAATTGTTTTATCGCAGCTAGCACTGGCTATTGTAGTTTGATTGACGATATCAATTGATATGATTCGATTTATATGTCCTTTTAAAGTTTTTAAGCATTTACCACTAGGAACATCCCATATTTTAATTATTTGATCGTCACCACCACTAAATAAATATTTTCCATCAAGACTAAAAGTTATACTGCTTATTCCATTGCTATGATGGTGCAATATTCTCAGACATTCCCATGTATTAATATCCCAAATTCTAATGGTTTCGTCATCACCACTACTAGCAAATAATGTATTATCGTGGTTGATTGCGACTGACCATACTCTACCATTATGATTACTGAAGGTCTTTATACATTCACTATTATCGAGATTCCATAATTTAACTTTGCTATCGCCATAACTACTAACTAATAACTTATTGTCAGAACTGATAGCTATTGAATAAACAGAACTGCTGTATTCTTTATTATCTCGATCTAAAGTTTTTAAACATTTACCTGTATTAATATCCCACAGCTTAATAGTTGCATCACCACCACCACTAGCTAACAGGGTATTATTTGAATTAATAATAACTGACCATACACGACTTGTATGCCCTTGCAAAGTTTTGAAGTATCTTCCGGTGGTAACATCCCAAACTCTAATTATTCCATCATCACCACTACTTGCTAAAAATTTACCGTTAGCACTAAAGTCCACAGAATAAACTATACTTGTGTATCCTTGTAATGTTTTTAGGCATTCTCCTCTATTGATGTCCCAAACTTTAATTGTAGAGTCGCTACTACTACTAACAAGATTTTTTTGATTCGGGCTTAAGGCAACTGACCAAACTGTGCCATTATGTCCTTGTAAAGTCTTGATGCATTCCCCTGTATCTATATCCCAAATTTTGATAGTTTGGTCAAGACTGCTACTAATGATAGTTTTTCTATCAGTACTGAACATTGTAGAAAACAATATTTGAGTATGTCCTGAGAAACTTTTTACTAATTCCCCTGTATAAATATCCCAAAGCTTTATTATTGTGTCGCCACCTGTAATTAACTTTTGATCATCAGGACTAATTGACACCGATATCACTTTACTTTTATGTCCATACAGAGTCTTTCGACATTCTCCTGTGCTTAAGTTCCATATTTTCACAGTTCTATCCCAACCAGCACTAATTATGGTTGTGCTATCGGAATTTATTGCTACTGAATATACTCCCCCTGAATGTTCTTGCAAAGTTTTAAAACATTCTCCTGTATTTATATCCCAAATTTTTATTGTTTGGTCGCGACTACCACTAACTATTATTGTTTTATTAGAATTGATTACTACTGAATAAATTCTATGAGAATGTCCTTTTAAAGTTTTTAAACATTCTCCTGTCTTTATATCCCAGATTTTTATTGTTCTATCATCACTAGCACTAACTAAAATTGTACCGTCATAGCTAAACTGAATTGAGCGAACCCAGTCAGTATGCCCTTTCAAATTTAGAATTGGTTTATCATTTTCTATTTGCCATAGGCGAATTGAACCACTCACTTCACCAGTCGCAAATAGTTGACCATTAGGGCTAAATTCTACTGACAAAACACGACCAAAAACTTTAGTAAAATCAGATTCAACAAAATTAGCTCCTGCAAAATTCACATCTCGCAAACTTGCTTTACTAAAGTCTGCCCCCTTCACCACAGCACTCGATAAATTTCTCCCTTCCAAACCTGCTTTATTAAGCTTCATCACCAAAGTCGCTGCATTCCCACCAACATAAGCAACCTCCGCTTCACTCTTCCCTTTCGTCGCTTCAATAACTCTTGCTAAATTCTCAACACCACTTCCTTTATTAAGCATTCCCACCAACAAATCCATAACTGCTTTCGTCAAAGGCGATCGCCCAAAAGTTTCTTTCAATTTCTCCAATGGCTCGCTAATAAATTCCCTTAGCGGAGATATTGCCACACTACACCCAGTATTATCTAATTGACGCTCAAAATAACCAGACCAAGTATAATCAACGGGTGCAGAATTCCCATCTAAACAAGATTGTACTTTTACTAATTCAGTAAAATCATCCGCTAACACTCCCAATTCCGCCGCAAACTTGTACGCGACAAAAAATTCTAACAGCGAACGATGGGCTGGAGTATAATCACCATCAGCATTACGAATCAGCATCGTCTGCCCCATCATATCGTAGTGCCAGTGATCTAAATCCTTCTCTTGCTGCACCACCGAACCAAACAACCGTCGAATCCTATCGGGAAACAAGCGATAATTTAAACTCATCTGTTCCGTAGAAAGCATTTCCCAAGCCAACTCACACAGGAAATACATCTTATCTGCTAAGGAAGTAAAAGTACGTTCCGCTTTGATATCTCGTTCCATCTTCCGCTGTACTGCATACAAGTAAACCC
>NZ_JAYGHM010000139.1:0-4535 GCF_034931125.1 Rivularia sp. UHCC 0363
GTGGCGTTCGTTTATTCGCAATGCTTTAGGTGTTATCGTTATGGGACGCTTAGATGCTCCCCACTTAGCACAACGAGTAGATGCAATTTTGATGCAAGCACTGGACGTATTTCTAAGTGACCCCGACATCATCGAGCGCTATAATTTGGCATTTTATAAAGGCTGGAAATCACAAGAATGGCAGGATATACCAACACTAAAAGATTTTGCTCGTTCTTGTTCGATTGCGCGACTAAATATTCAAAAAGCAGAAGCCATTGACCACCAAGCAATCAACCAAATCACCAGCCAAATTGCTGCACTACTGGTAAGTCCTTTAGGAACAGCAATAGGTAAACCGAGCAGCTTTTCTCCAGAACCGATGGTCAAATTCTATGCTCTAACAGGACTCAGTAATGACCAAGATTCTTACACAATGGCTGTTGCTGCAAAGGCTGCGTGTTTAAGAGTAGCTCTTTCCCATCTCAAAAGTCTTTTTATAGGTGATGAACTTTCTGTATTGTTCCGCAAAGATGGCTTCAGCGCAATGGTGGGGGAACTCTGCGCTACGGCACGGAAGGATGGATTAAGTATAGTTTTATCCAGTCAAGACCCTGATACTATCTGTCAGTCCGCAGCAGCAGCGATGATTATGCAAAATATCAGTTACAGAATTACTGGGTGTATCACTTCAAATGCTGTTGCTTCGTTTGAAAAGTATCTGTCATATCCAGTTGAAATAATTGCTCAAAATGCCTCCGAATCCTTCTTTCCCCGTCGTTCCGATTTGTATTCTTGCTGGTTAATTGAGAAAGGAGGACGCTTTTGGCAAACTCGATTTTATCCAGGGGAAATGGCTTTAGCTGCAATAGCAACAAATCAAGAAGAGCGCAGTACTCGTAAAGCAATTTTGTCCCAATATCCTAATACCACTAAAGGACAACTACAGGGATTAGCTAAGTTCACTAGGGTTTATGTTGCATCTATCAAACAAAATAAAGGTTTATCGCATATCAATGGAGAAGGTAAAAATGTACCAGAAAAAGATGAAATTGAAGACAAGCAAACGCCTACGTACACGTAGATTTAGAGGTAAAAGTAAAGAGGATAAGAGACGTAAAGCAGAAGCTATAAGTAAAAGAAGCAATTGCTTACATTTTGCACCTTCTCACTTCTATCTTGTCGTTAAAAGTGTTTCAATAATTGGCTATTCAATTATTAGTTTCAATCTGATTTCAATCAGTTCTTCGTTTGCAGCAACCTCAGATATATCGGAAAATCGAAGAGTTACTCAAACGACTAATTCAACATTCAACAAAAACTCATCAGATGAAATTCAAGGATTTATTAATGATGTACGTTCCTTTGTTCGCGGCGATTTTTTCGGTAATATTAAGCAGCTCGTTAAAAATTCAATCGGTTCGATTGATGTCCCCGATTTGGGTCAAGTCGTAAGTGAAATTATGAAAGGTTCGCTTCCATCCGATGGTATTACGTCTAACAAATTGGAGAATAACCTTCCTAATTCCTATGCAATTCGTCAAGATTTAGCAAATCAAAGTGAAAGATTAGGAGCAATTGAAGTTGCACAGAATAAAACTCTTTCTAAAAACGCTCAACAGGAGTCTCTAAATACTCTTGAATTAAGTACTAATTCCGAGGTTGAATCAAGTCAAATGTCAGATGATTCTCAAAATTCCGATACTTCCCAGCAAATATTGCAAAATATTTCTAAGCAACTCAAAAATAATACAACAATTTCCGATTTACTTTTAAAAGAAGCAAATCAGTCACGACAAGATAACGCTTTGGGATTAACTTTAACTGCTCAAGCAGCTACAGAATTAAATGCGGTAAATACTAGAGAAAGACAAAGTGCGATCGCAGTTGGAAATCGCGCTGTATCTCAAGGTTCTCTGCTAATGATGCCTGGTGGTTCCGTTTTGGGAAGAGAATAGAGGAGTGGGGGAGGGGGAGAGTGGGAGAGTGGGGGAAAGAATTATTTAGTTTTTTTGGTGTTGACTATCCATTTTTCGCCCATTGTTAATCATGGTAACAAGCATCCCAAGAATAGAGTTATATTTCCGATAAATATCTCTTCCTGCTTCAACATCTAAATATTTACATTGCACCGCAAATTCAATCCAAGTTTGAGTCTCTGCTGCTTCTGCTTCCGAGTCACTAAGTTTTGCAATAAATGCTCCCTCATATCTACGTTTACGCCATGCTTCCGCAAAAGACAGCACAAACTGAGCGAGAGGAGCGACGTATTTGGTCAGAAGACAGAATATCTTTCTTCAACTGGGAATTTTTTAGATAACTCGAAGATTAACATTGCCGACTCAAAAGCCATTTTATAAACTTCTAAATCTTTATGATTTTTAAATGATTCTCTTGTCATCTTTCACTTAATTAAAAATGTAATCAAAATGAGTATAGTACAAAAATACCCTATAATTCTTAATTATCTCTCTCCCCTCTTCCCCCACTCCCCCATTCCTCCACTCTCCCACTCTCTTATTCCCCCACTCCCCCACTCTCCCCCTCCCCCACTCCTTGCCCAAACGGCACCCGATAATTACTCCGATTCGGCTGTTGGTATTAGTTTAGTAAGAAGCAGTATTCAACTGAGTCAACAAACCGTTGAATCTTGGAATAAAGTGTGGGGAGACGTAATTAACCCTTCGGGTGCATTATGGGCGGGTTTATGTAATCTTGGTACGACGCTTGCAGCAATGAGCATTATTCTTCTTGCCATAAAAATGGCTGCTGATTATCAAGAAAAGCGTTTTTTATGGTCGGAATTAGCTGCATCTTTTATCTACCCGTTGGTGATTGCTCTTTTTCTAGGAAGTAACGGTTATTTACTTTCCCAAACTGTACTTATCATTAGAAATATCGGTCATCAGCAAGTTGTTAGCGTTCTGGATATTCAACTCGCCGATACAACTTTTAAAAGTGCAATCTCTAACGTTACCTTAACCCAAAATGTCAAAACTCAAGTGTCTACAATTTACGCTGAATGTCAGGGAAAAACTGGTAAACCTCTTACCGATTGCCTCCAAGAAAAAAGACCAATTGTAGAAGAAATTCTCACTGAAGCAGAAAAACAAAATAATGCCCCGCTAGAACAAGCACGTTTAGCAGTTGCAGAATTAACTGACTTTGTACAAAATCCTGGTACTGTTTTTAATGCTTCTATTTCTTTAATACTAGTAACTTTTCTATATGCTCTTCAATGGGCTTTTGTCAATATTTTGGAAGCTGCATTAATGATGACTGCAACATTCGCACCAATTGCTTTGGGATTAAGTTTGTTACCTTTGGGTTCAAAACCAATATGGGCTTGGGCTAGCGGTTTTATATCTTTATTTGGAGTACAGTTGGGCTACAACATTGTAGTTGGTTTAGCTGCAACTGTGATTGTTTCTGCTGGCGCTCAAAGTGCTTCCGATTTAGCATTTTTAGCTTTTATTAGTATCTTTGCTCCTGCATTAGCTTTACTCGTAGCTGGTGGTGGTGGAATAGCTCTTTATACGGGTATTAATAGTAGAGTTCCAGCACTTGTGAATGCTGCTTTTGATGGTGTAGTCGCTGTCGCAACAGGTTTTGTAGGAAAGGTGTAACAAATGTTGAAATCGTTAAGGAAAGTTAGACGACCTAAGTTATTATTAGATTCCAAAGATATACTTCCTTTGTGCTTCATCGGGCTGACAACATTTAGCCTAATTAGCTTTTTATTTCTATTGTTTTTAAGTTTTAAAGTTAATCAACTTGCTGCTAGAAAAACGACGTTTGTGCAATTAGTTAATGGTCGCGCTCTAGTTATTTCGGAGCAACACTATTTATATCGTCATCCAGAAGTCATAAAAAATACTGTAAGACAATGGGCAAATTTAACTTTTAGTTGGGATGGTATTATTCCTGGAAGCAAAGAGTTAGATAAAGGAAGAGATATAGGTAAAGGTAAACGTGTTACTACAAATGCTTATATTGCTTCATATCTAATACAGTCAGGTAAAAGCGGATTTCGTAATGCTGTATTGCAAGAACTTGCCTCCATTACACCTTCTCGGGTATTCAACGGTCAAGTCCGTTCCAAAATAATTATCTCCTATTTATCTGCTCCCAGACAAGCAAAAATGGGTGAATGGGAAGTGGACATGGTAGCAACAAGAGTATTAGTAAACTTGTCCGGTGGTACTGATGAGGAAATTAATTTTAATCGCACTTTTAGATTACAAGCGGTTGATATTCCTTCACCTCAATCGAATGATAGTTCTGCATTAGAACAGCAATTGTATGAAATTAGAAGTGCGGGTTTGGAAATAACTAAAATTTCTGAGTTTATGCCTAATAAGTAGTGATTTTATATGAACGATAATCAAGAAAACTATGATTTGGAATCAGTCGATGATGAATTAACTCCTCAAGAGGAACTGGAAATATCGGGTTATCAACCCGAACAAGTAGCTTTGATTGACCAAGAATTTTTAATTGAGCGAGATAACGAACAAGCAGAAACACAATCCGGAAGCGAAAATCCTTTAATTAGA
>NZ_JAYGHM010000140.1:0-4485 GCF_034931125.1 Rivularia sp. UHCC 0363
AGCATATTGTTTTTTAGGCTTTAAATCATCTCTAGCATTATCTCCAGCATCAAGATAATAGTTACCTAAATCTTTGTCGTGTTGTAAATCAATTGTCTGCTGCCTTACTTCTGTCTTTAATTCTTCTTGCAGCATCTTGTATTCGCCATCGATTGACATCATATGTCTATCAACCCAAGCTTTTAATGTAATATGTTCTTTAGCTTGTTTGTGGCGCAATTCTTCTTTACTTTTAGCTCCTTCAAAATCAAGGCTTAATTCTTCTAATTGATTTGCTAATTTATCGTCGGCGAGGATGGATGATTGTATTTCTCTTTCTATGCGTTCTCCACTTACTCCAGCTTGCTTATAAATAGCTGCAAGAGTTGTGTTTAAATCTTCTGCTCCTTTAATTGCAGCAATCATGTTGTCTTTAACTTTTGGTGCAAATTCGCTAATCTTTGCTCCATCATTACCCATTTGACCTATTAGTTTTAGTGCTTTTTGGTCGCCCATTAATGCCCTGTAAATTAGGTTTGTGGAAGCGTTGAATTTCCCACGTAGTTGTTTTTCTAGGTGGCGCGATTTGGAAGAAACCAAGTTTTTCAGCTTGCCAGTATTTTTCACAACGATTAACCCTCTCTTCTGTTAGTATTTCTGTACATTGGTAGTGCATCCAGTTTTGGTATTGTTGTATTCTGTCTTTACGAGCTAGGTAGGCTTGATATTTGAAGTGATAGCTGATTGATTGGTAGCAATAATCTATTAGGAATAAAGCAGGAATTATTATCACTAGTAGCCGAAATACATTTTTGAAGTGTAGTTCTCTACTGTGCTTTAAATGCTGCTGAGAGACTTTTGGAGAAGCTTTTGAGATTAGAGCTTTTTTGCTCTAACACCTCCTTTGTTGTTATGGCTCCTTCTAGACTCTTTCTTTGTAAGCTAGTAGTTTTTTTATCAATGTAGTCACGCAGATTACTGTTGCTAGAATCAATTTTTTGTTCAACTTCATCAAATTTAGTTTGGGCGTAACTTTTGATTGATGAATTGATAGTTTCTACAGCACTAACGAAGTCGGTAAATGAGTCGCTAACGGTTTGGGAAATATCTGTGATTTCTGATTCGCTAAGAGAAATACCCATAGATTGGGCTTGAACTGATATCAATTGCTCTTTTTGTTGATTGGTAATTGCGGTTGAATTTGGTGTAGATGCGTGATGCTCGTCCGATGGAGCAGCTGTAATTTCTTCTGGTTCCGATACCGCCAATTCTGTATTTTGATGTTTGTCTAAAAGCAGTTGAGTAATCGTATCAATTTCATCTTCTTCTAAAGCTTGAGGGGAGTAACCCAGTGCAGCAATTTCCAGAGTCAAATCTTGCTTTGATATTGAAATTGATTTCCTAGATAACCTGCTTTGAATTCTTTTAACTAAATCTGCCATTTTTATCGCTCCTTTGATTTTCTCAAGTACCAACACCAAGCACTAACTGTTACTGGAATAAGCTGCTCAGGGGTGTATTCATTTCTCTTCCTAAAGTTCAACCCAGCACGAATAAACCACCGATAAAATGTAATGTCTGGTATGCGTGATGGGATATTTTTGGTCAGCATTTTTCTAAATTGACTGCCAGTTATTGCTTCTTCATTAGAGTTTTTTAATGTTTGTACGGATTGCCATATTTGAATGAATTCCGATAGCTGGATTGGCAACCTGGCGCAAGCCTTACGCATTTTGGCGTACACTTCTAGGTTTTCTTTGGTAACTTCTCCACAAGTGCCTCGAAGGCAATCGCAGACGCGATACCAAGATGAATCGCTGATTGTCTTGCCTAGCTTGGATTCGTAGAAGTCTTTGAGCGATCGTGTTGTTTCCCTCATATTTTTTGTACTCTGGGTGACTGTCAACTTTTGATGTCGTTGATTCTGCGTGACCTCCATGCATTGAGATGGTTGTTACTAGGTGACTATCATGCAGCATCCTTTCTTCCATGCAGGCTATAGGTATTGGGTGCGTGATTGTCTTGGCGAAGCAGTTTTTGCAGTTTCAGTTACTGGGATAATCGATGCACCCAGCACGCAGAATGAGTTTCACGGGATTTTAGAGGTGAAAAATTTAATGGAGCAATTACAATATCACAACTTTAGCATACAATTAGAATACAGAGAGAGTCTTATAAGATGCTTTTTAGTTCTAAAGTAATCTATCGCGTACTATATAGGATGCAGTCTTGATGGAAAATGGTGTGAGCAAGCGATTCACAGTTACAGTTCCGGATTCGATTTTTGAAGACTTAGAAGTTTTGGCAGATTCGCAGGGTCGTCCAACAGCGAATCTTGCTGCTTTTCTAATCGAGACAGGTATTAATCAAATTAAAGACAAAGGAGACTTCCCAAGCAAAAAGTCCTCTTTACGAAAAGAAAAAAGCGAATAGTGTTCATATATGAAGATAATTTACGGAGCTAAATAACATTAATCGTTTAATTTTTTCTTGCTTGGCTTGAATCTTCCAAGCCCTCGCACCACCGAGTTGAAGAAGCGCAACTAAAGCTTTGGAGAAACTTTTATAGCACTTCATAACACCATTACGTTGAACCAACGAAGGAAAAGTGCTTGCATTAATCAATGCGCTTAACAGTTAACAATAAAGGATAGGTTTATGAATATATAGATATGTAGTGAAGTTTCTCTTTTGAGGGGTGATGTGGATCTGTGAGAAATGATTATTTTATTTTCGACCATACTGCTTTATGACTCTGAGTAGATGTACAATAAGTCAGAAATCATCAGTATTTTTCTTGACAATTTCCCTACTTACCACAAGTAAGGTCAGGAAGCTACTTAAGTGAAATAAAAATTTACATTTTGATGGAGGTACAAAAAGGCAGGCAATAAGTTCATTACTCTTATCGCCTGCAATAGATATAAATTCAAATTATTCAATTTTAAATACTTGCCGGAGGCGGGTTAAGTCGTCAAAAACTAAGAGTGGTGTAGCCTGAACAACTGTATCCACATCTAAGTCCAAAAAGACGTACTTGTGCCACACCGTCGCGTGCATTCGTCTTTGGAGACGTATCTACACATATCTTACTACAGTAAGTGGTCAAAAGATATGTGTTAGGTGGGATTTTTTTGTCAATTTTTTTGAGAAGTATCTTAGCTCCGTAGCAGAAAAAAGGTTTTTATTTACCAGACCCTATGCCAGACGGAGACTACAAGACAGCAATGATACGACGCTTAACTTTTATAAAGTCTCGATTTTAAATATTGCTGTTGATAGCGCGGTTCCAAAACGTGCCTCGTAGAGTAACTCGAAATTGACATTAATCCCGGCTCATCATAGCAATGAATGTGAATTACCCCACAATTGAGCCATAAAGCCAAAGCTGGCAGCACGCAGTGGTACAGCAACCCTCCTCCAAAGACAGCCGCAACAGCAAACTTTGGAGAAAAATAATGGTCAGTTCCGTATCTACCCAAACCCAAGAAAATAAAAACTTTCAATTTATATATCCAATACTTTTTGTAAAGGATTCCTTCTTAGTAACCCAAGACTTAGCGGAGTGTTCAGAAAACACCAGTCTAATTAAAGGAGGGGACAATGTTTAGTAGTCGTCCAGTCCCCACCAACCGCCATAATCCTTGTCCCATATGTGAAGACATAAAATCAAACTGCCGGATTTTAGCGGACGAAACAATTTTCTGTCATGGCTTTGTAGATGCTGCTAAGGGTGAAAGAATTAACGGATATGTTTGTGTGAAACCCGAATCCGGGCATACTGCGACCTTTAGACCAGATAATTTCGATGAATGGCGATCGGGACAACGGATAGCTAGGTCAATAAGGCGAGCGCCCAAACAAAAAGATTCCACCAGAAATTTACTCCCCATAAGGCAGCGAAATGCAGCGTACAGAGTAATTGTAGCCAAATTACAACTAAGCCTAAATCACACCATACAACTTAAAGAAAAGCGTGGGCTATCTTCCCTTGAAATTGATTTTGCTTACCAAATGGGGTGGATTCGCAGTTGGAATCGGGGGCAATTGGTAAATGTTGACAATCTTGCAGGTGTTAACCCGAATACTCACAGATTGCTTGGGGGGGATGGTATCGCGATCGCAGCTACAGATGGGGATCAATTTATTACTGGATTCCAGATAGCGAGCGATAATCGCGATAAATTCGCTAAGTACTTCTGGCTATCTTCTGCGAATCATGGGGGCAATTCCCCTCATCTCCCCAACGGTGAATTGCCGCTTTTTATATGGAAACATCCCGAAGCCAATGAGATAAATGAAGTTTGGCTTGTAGAAGGGGCTTTGAAATCACTCATTACCGCACTAAAATTGTGGTTCCGGGATAATCATCGCACGGACATAATGGTAATTGGGGCTGCGGGGGGCAATTTTGCGGGTTCCATCAATACACTCTGCTCCTCGCTTCAACTTACGAACTGTAAAACCATCAAACTACAACCTGATGCGGGAGCGGTAAGCAATTCC
>NZ_JAYGHM010000141.1:0-642 GCF_034931125.1 Rivularia sp. UHCC 0363
TGATACAAACAAGCGCTAACCGCCAAGGTGCATATGCTGGCTGCCCGTTAGTAGGGAACAGGTCTACAAATGTTTCTGAGTCAAAAATGCTTCCCAAAGTATCCCGGATTTGCATGTAAATATTCCCTTTTGGAAAAGATGCGCGTGCCACATCTACTGTTTGTTGAGGTATGTCGGGAATATTTTGGGGATGCATCAACATGGTAGCAAATTATTCTTTCAGCAGGATTTAATTATCCTACCGCTATGGAAGCAACCATAATTTGCTCGTAATATTATTTGCCAAAATTGTGAAGAAATATTTCGCCAACAGTGTCAGCGAAGCTGTCACCAGGGGCAAGATAGGCTGAAAGTATTGCTGTCGGTGGAAGGATAATATTGCCACAACTGGAACCATAATCTTGCCACGATAAAGGCTGAAAAATTGCTGTGCTGTTATAAGATACCACCGGAACGGAAGGTGTTTGGAATGATGAGCTTGCCGAGAACCAAAACTGGAACCATAATTTTGCCATTCATCGTTAAGTTAGGTAAATTGTCTGGAATGTTTTTGTAGCAATAGATAGCATTAACACAGAAATTGAAAGTGTGCTGCAGACTTGAGTAATGCCCGCAAGTAACGTTTCTCTTATTCATTACCTG
>NZ_JAYGHM010000141.1:847-4122 GCF_034931125.1 Rivularia sp. UHCC 0363
GAATGTTTCGGGTTTTTACCCTAGTAAAAAGAACAAAAAAACTATTCAGTTTGAATCTCACAAAGTTGAGCTTCCTGCCATATATGAACTGGAGCATGATGAGGAGGTTCTAGAATTTTATGATCAGCCTCCTGCATTTAAAATTAACTACCAATCTTCGTCGGGACGAAATTTAGGATTCTTCTACACTCCAGACTTTTTTGTAATTAGAAAAAATAGTGCTGGGTGGATAGAATGCAAAACAGAAAGGGAATTACAAAAACTAGCAGTCAAACAGCCTCATCGTTACATAAAAGGAGAAAATGATTGCTGGTTCTCACCACCAGCCTTTGAGTACGCTGCACGGTTTGGATTTGATTTTCAAATTTTTTCAGATGCCCAAATAAATTGGATTTTATATCGGAATATAACTTTTTTAGAAGACTATTACCGTTTCTTTGATGACTATAAAAATAGTTGTAATGAGTCGGAGGAGTTAATTGAAAATATAGTTAGCTCCCAACCAGGAATAACTCTTAATCAACTACTTGAGAATAATTCAGGAATTGATGCAGATGACATTTATTTTCTAATTGCTAGCGAGCATATCTATGTAGATTTAGAATCAGAATTATTAGTTGAGCCAGAACAATGCAAAGTTTTTTACGACCAAGAATGTGCAAAATCTTATAAATTAATATTTTCATCATCAAAAAGTACAGATACAATCTTGTCACCTGTTATAAATCTAATACCAAATACAAGAATTAAATGGGATAGTAAAAGCTACAGATTAATTCAAATTGGTCATACAGAAATAACATTATGTGCAGATTCAGGAGAATTTATTGATTTACCACTTATCGAATTTGAGAATAAAATTAGGCTTGGTAAAATAACAGCACATAAACCTCAAATTCAGACCAATAGCACTGACAAAATAAATTCAATAATCTTCTCAGCATCTCATAAAGATTTAGAAGATGCTAATTACCGTTATAAAAGTATTGAGCCAATATTGTTAGGACAAAAAATAGAAAATTCAACAGTACCGTCACGCACTTTAAGATATTGGCTCGCTAAATATAGGCAGGCTCAACAAAAGTATGGTTATGGCTATATTGGGCTTTTGAACTGCTCTAATAAAAAAGGAAATCGTAATCGAAAGTTACCCCAACAAACATTGGAATTAATAGATAAATTTATTACAGAAAGCTACGAGACTCACAAACAAAAGCGCAAGTATGAGGTATATGGAGCTTTTTGTAATGCTTGTGCAGCTTCTTTAATTCCAGATGACCAAATTCCTAGCTATAAAACATTTATCAACGAGATAAAACGGCGTAGTGACTGGAAACAAACTTTAAAAAGAGAAGGACATCGAGCTGCTTATCCACAGATACCATTTTATTGGGAGTTAGAGCTAACAACACCAAGACACGGAGACCGTCCTTTAGAAATTTGTCATATAGACCACACAAAGTTAGATATAGAACTACGGTGTTCAAGTACAGATCAAGTGCTTGGCAGACCTTGGGTAACATTTTTGGTAGATGCTTACAGTCGGCGAATTTTAGCAGCTTATTTAACTTTTGACGCTCCTTCTTACCGCAGTTGCATGATGGTACTACGGATTTGTGTGATGCGCTATTCTCGTCTGCCTCAAATAATAGTGACGGACAACGGTAAGGAGTTCCACAGTACTTACTTCGAGAGCTTGTTAGCTTTGTTTGAATGCACGCTCAAGCACCGTCCTCCTACTGCATCTCGATTTAGTGGGGTTTGCGAGCGTTTATTTGGAACAGCTAACACCCAATTTGTTTATAATTTGGCTGGGAATACGCAGATTACCAAAAAAGTCAGGTTGATGACCAAAACAGTCAACCCTAAAAACTTAGCTGTTTGGACGCTTGGCTTATTGTATTTATATCTTTGCGAATGGGCTTACTTAGAATATGACACAACGGAACACCCAGCTTTGGGGATGTCTCCTTTTACGGCATTTAATCAAGGTATAGCGAAATATGGATTAAGAACTCATAGACTAATACCCTATGATGAAAAATTACGAATTTTAACTTTACCAACAACACAATTAGGAAGAGTAAAAGTTCATCCAACCCAAGGAATACAAATACGAGGAATTCATTACTGGAATTCTGCTTTCCGCGACCCTAGTATCCACAAAACCTATGTAGAAGTAAGATATGACCCGTTTGATGTTGGGATTGCTTATGCCTACGTTCGTGGTCAGTGGCTTCAATGCATTAGCGAATATTACGCTATTTTAAAAGGACGTTCAGAAAAAGAAATTTGGCTTGCAACAACTGAGTTGCAAAAACGTTTTTCTAATCATCATCAAAAATTTCAAGTTAGAGCGAAGAAATTAGCAGAATTTATCTCAACTGCTGAAGCAGAGGAGGTCTTACTAGCACAACGTCTGCGAGATAATCAAGGAAAAGAAGTATTTAAAGTCATTGATTTTGAAAGAGATAAAATTAATAAGAATGAATCATTACATTTACCCCAAATAGAAGCTGTTGAGCAATATGAAAACGATAGTTCAATGGCAGAACAAATAGATAAAGATATTCAAATATCCTCACTTCAAATTTTTGACTCTTATTAGTCATGTCTCAAAATCCGCATTTTCCACCTGGGTTGCTAACACAATCAAATGCTCTAAAGCTTGAGTATTTTGAGAATTATACAATGGCGCACCCTCGGTTAGAAGAAGCCTTCAATTTCCTTAAACTTGTGGTTAGTCATTCAAGCGATTCACAGGTGATTTTTATTTATGGACCAACAGGAGTTGGTAAAACTACTCTACGTTTATTAATTGAAAAGTGGTTCATTGATGAGAGTGCTGCACAGTTAGAAATAGACCCTGGTTTCATACCATTTACATCAGTTGAGGCAGTGGTTCAAAAATCAGGAATTTTTAATTCAAAAGACCACATTAAACGCTGCTTATTTGCCCTTAATGAACCATTAATTGACCATAAAATAGATTATGGCACGCGAGGTATTTATCGTAATAGTAAAGGGCAAATTGTAGTCGAGTCAAAGGTTATTGAAACTGATTTAGGATGGGCTTTAGAACAAGCTCTCAAACATCGCAAACCCAAAGTCTTTTTTATTGACGAAGCTCATCATATGTTGATGCTAGCTTCTGGACGCAAGCTAACAGATTTACCTGAAGCAATAAAATCTTTAGCCAATAGAACAGGAGTTATGCATGGGTTAATAGGTACTTATGAGCTACTTACTCTACACGATGTTGGCGACCAATTAAG
>NZ_JAYGHM010000142.1:0-4068 GCF_034931125.1 Rivularia sp. UHCC 0363
CGCCGCGTGAGGGAGGAAGGCTCTTGGGTTGTAAACCTCTTTTATCAAGGAAGATAATGACGGTACTTGATGAATCAGCATCGGCTAACTCCGTGCCAGCAGCCGCGGTAATACGGAGGATGCAAGCGTTATCCGGAATAATTGGGCGTAAAGCGTTCGTAGGTGGTTATGTAAGTCTGCTGTTAAAGCGTGTAGCTCAACTACATATAGGCAGTGGAAACTACATGACTAGAGTGCGTTCGGGGCAGAGGGAATTCCTGGTGTAGCGGTGAAATGCGTAGATATCAGGAAGAACACCGGTGGCGAAGGCGCTCTGCTAGGCCGCAACTGACACTGAGGGACGAAAGCTAGGGGAGCGAATGGGATTAGATACCCCAGTAGTCCTAGCTGTAAACGATGGATACTAGGCGTTGTCTGTATCGACCCGGACAGTGCCGTAGCTAACGCGTTAAGTATCCCGCCTGGGGAGTACGCACGCAAGTGTGAAACTCAAAGGAATTGACGGGGGCCCGCACAAGCGGTGGAGTATGTGGTTTAATTCGATGCAACGCGAAGAACCTTACCAAGGCTTGACATGTCCGGAATTTCTTGGAAACGAGAAAGTGCCTTCGGGAGCCGGAACACAGGTGGTGCATGGCTGTCGTCAGCTCGTGTCGTGAGATGTTGGGTTAAGTCCCGCAACGAGCGCAACCCTCGTTTTTAGTTGCCAGCACTTCGGGTGGGCACTCTAGAGAGACTGCCGGTGACAAACCGGAGGAAGGTGGGGATGACGTCAAGTCATCATGCCCCTTACGTCTTGGGCTACACACGTACTACAATGCTATGGACAAAGAGCAGCCAACCAGCGATGGTGCGCTAATCTCATAAACCATGGCTCAGTTCAGATCGCAGGCTGCAACTCGCCTGCGTGAAGTAGGAATCGCTAGTAATTGCAGGTCAGCATACTGCAGTGAATTCGTTCCCGGGCCTTGTACACACCGCCCGTCACACCATGGAAGTTGGTCATGCCCGAAGTCGTTACCCTAACCGTTCGCGGAGGGGGATGCCGAAGGTGGGACTGGTGACTGGGGTGAAGTCGTAACAAGGTAGCCGTACCGGAAGGTGTGGCTGGATCACCTCCTTTTAAGGGAGACCTAACCACTCATACACCGAAAGCAGAATGCGAATTAGGTGATGAGAAGGTATATCCCAGGTCGTGCGTAGATTAGGTAATTATAGCTTTCAAACAACTATATGTTCGGTTCGTAATGGGCTATTAGCTCAGGTGGTTAGAGCGCACCCCTGATAAGGGTGAGGTCCCTGGTTCGAGTCCAGGATGGCCCACCTGAACAATTTTAGATTTACGATTTTAGATTTTAGATTGATATATGTTAATCAAAAATCCAAGATTGAAAATCCAAAATATTCTAGGGGGTATAGCTCAGTTGGTAGAGCGCTGCCTTTGCAAGGCAGATGTCAGCGGTTCGAGTCCGCTTACCTCCACCAAAATCTTCTTATCTTCTATATATAAGTTAAGAAAAGATAGGTTAAATAAGGAAAATTTCAGCACCCAGACGATGAAAGTCGGAATGCTGGACTAGTTTCCAGTCAGAACCTTGAAAACTGCATATTTACGCGTATATCGATTGTGATACTCAGTTGGTAACAAATTAAATATATTGATAAGTAAAATTATTAATGATTTATGAGTTATGAGATGAGGAAGCAAGAGATGAAAAATGATTGACATATTAAGTGGTCAAGCTACAAAGGGCTAATGGTGGATACCTAGGCACGCAGAGGCGATGAAGGACGTGGCTACCGACGAAACGTTCCGGGGAGCTGGAAGCAAGCGATGAGCCGGAAATGTCCGAATAGGGCAACCTTAAATACAACCTACTGAATATATAGGTAGGAATGAGCGAACCCGGCGAACTGAAACATCTCAGTAGCCAGAGGAAAAGAAAACAAAAGTGATTCCCTAAGTAGTGGTGAGCGAACGGGGAGAAGCCTAAACCATATTGCTTGCAATATGGGGTAGTGGGACAGTGACATGGAATCCATAGATTAGATGAAGCAGCGAAATACTGCACCAGAGAAGGTGAAAGTCCTGTAGTCGAAAATTGATTGGATACTAACTGAATCCCGAGTAGCTAGGGGCACGTGAAATCCCTAGTGAATCAGCGAGGACCATCTCGTAAGGCTAAATACTACTGCGTGACCGATAGCGAAAAGTACCGCGAGGGAAAGGTGAAAAGAACCCCGGAAGGGGAGTGAAATAGAACATGAAACCATTAGCCTACAAGCAGTTGAAGCACGATTTAACGTGTGACAGCGTGCCTGTTGAAGAATGAGCCGGCGACTTATAGGTACTGGTAGGTTAAGGCGAGAATGCCGGAGCCAAAGGGAAACCGAGTCTGAATAGGGCGTTAATCAGTATTTATAGACCCGAACCCGGGTGATCTAACCATGTCCAGGATGAAGCTTGGGTAACACCAAGTGGAGGTCCGAACCGACTGATGTTGAAAAATCAGCGGATGAGGTGTGGTTAGGGGTGAAATGCCAATCGAACCCGGAGCTAGCTGGTTCTCCCCGAAATGTGTTGAGGCGCAGCGGTAACGATTATACCTGGGGGGTAAAGCACTGTTTCGGTGCGGGCTGCGAGAGCGGTACCAAATCGAGACAAACTCAGAATACCCAGAGAACACGTTGCCAGTGAGACGGTGGGGGATAAGCTTCATCGTCAAGAGGGAAACAGCCCAGACCACCAGCTAAGGTCCCAAAATCATCGCTAAGTGGCAAAGGAGGTGGGAGTGCATAGACAACCAGGAGGTTTGCCTAGAAGCAGCCATCCTTGAAAGAGTGCGTAATAGCTCACTGGTCAAGCGCTCCTGCGCCGAAAATGAATGGGACTAAGTGATGTACCGAAGCTGTGGACTTAGAAATAAGTGGTAGGGGAGCGTTCCATATGGGTAGAAGCAATAGCGGCAAGCAGTTGTGGACTGTATGGAAGTGAGAATGTCGGCTTGAGTAGCGAAAATATATGTGAGAATCATATACCCCGAAACCCTAAGGGTTCCTCCGCCAGGTTCGTCCTCGGAGGGTTAGCCGGGACCTAAGGCGAGGCTGAAAAGCGTAGTCGATGGACATAGGGTCAACAATCCCTAGCTATTAAGTGGGAGCATAGTCAGGACGCATCAAGGATAGCTACACCCTGATTGGATTGGGAGTCTTCTACGGAAGGCGCGTAGTGAAGAATAGTGCCAAGAAAAGCCGATTATGTGTTGAAAGCTTAGTACCCGTACCCTAAACCGACACAGGTAGGGAGGTTGAGTAAACTAAGGGGCGCGAGATAACTCTCTCTAAGGAACTCGGCAAAATGACCCCGTAACTTCGGAAGAAGGGGTGCCTGCGAGAGCAGGTCACAGTAAAGAGGCCCAGGCGACTGTTTACCAAAAACACAGGTCTCTGCAAACTCGTAAGAGGACGTATAGGGGCTGACGCCTGCCCAGTGCCGGAAGGTTAAGGAAGTCGGTCAGGGGGTAACCTTGAAGCTGACGACTGAAGCCCCGGTGAACGGCGGCCGTAACTATAACGGTCCTAAGGTAGCGAAATTCCTTGTCGGGTAAGTTCCGACCCGCACGAAAGGCGTAACGATCTGGGCACTGTCTCGGAGAGAGACTCGGCGAAATAGGAATGTCTGTGAAGATACGGACTACCTGCACCCGGACAGAAAGACCCTATGAAGCTTTACTGTAGTCTGGAATTGGCTTCGGGCTTGGCTTGCGCAGTATAGGTGGGAGGCGTTGAAGCATTCCTTGTGGGGAATGTGGAGCCAACAGTGAGATACCACTCTGGCGAAGCTAGAATTCTAACCTACTTCCGTTAGCCGGAAGAGGAACAGTTTCAGATGGGCAGTTTGACTGGGGCGGTCGCCTCCTAAAAGGTAACGGAGGCGCGCAAAGGTTCCCTCAGCACGCTTGGAAACCGTGCGTCGAGTGTAAAGGCATAAGGGAGCTTGACTGCGAGACTTACAAGTCGAGCAGGGTGGAAACACGGCCTTAGTGATCCGACGGTTCAGCATGGAAT
>NZ_JAYGHM010000143.1:0-3945 GCF_034931125.1 Rivularia sp. UHCC 0363
AGCTTTTCGGCGGGAAGCCCCGCGCTGTACTGTACTCAGTCAGCGTCGGGATGAGAGCCAGGGCAAGCGACGGGGCTAGATGCCCCGTCGCCTGCCTTCCTCCGGCGAGTCTTGCTTCTCAATATACTTCTTCAGCACTGTTACAGTTACGCCTCCACAACTAGCAATGAAGTAAGACTCGTTCCAAAAAACTGCTTTCCAGTAGAACTGATTAACCCGCTCAGAGAACTCCGAACGCAGTCTGCGGCTAGAAATAGATTTCAAATTACTAATAAATTTGGGCAATTCCATCTGAGGATAATACTGGAATAGCAAATGAACATGGTCTTCCTCCCCATTGATCTCAATCATCTTGCAGCCCCATTTGTCACACAGGTCGGACACTATCTCGGTCAACCTAACTAGCATCTCACCCGTCAAAACTTTGCGACGGTATTTTGTCGTCAAAACCAGATGAGCCTTAAGGTCTGACACCGAACGTCCACTGGCAACAAAATCATCTTTCATTGTAAAAAGCACCCGACTGTATGTTATTATTCTATCAGTCATTAACAAGCGTCTGATGATAACCGCCTACCAGTACAAATTGCGTCCAACAAAACAGCAAGCTATCAAAATAGATCGATGGTTGTCTATGCTTTGTTCGCAATACAACTACTTGTTGGCAGATAGATTCGACTGGTTTGAGCGTAACCGCAGTCCTGTAAATGCTTGCCCGCTAGTTTGTCATCTACCCGAATTGCGCGATAACCCAGACTACTACTCTCAAAAGAAAACACTACCTTCACTCAAAAAGACGCATCCCTGGTACGCGGAAATTTACTCCCAAGTGCTGCAAGATGTGGTTAAGAGGGTAAAGGTTGCAATGACCAGGTTTCTTAAGGGTGATAGCAATGGCAAACGTAGCGGTAGACCTCGTTTCAAGCAACGTAGTAGATACCGTACTTTCCTTTATCCCCAAATAAAGAATGATTGCTTACAAAATAATTTAATTAATTTACCAATGCTTGGGAAAGTTAAAGTTATTTTGCATAGACCTATTCCTGATGGGTTTAAAATCAAGACCGTTTCTATTACCAAAAAGAGTACGGGTTACTACGCAACTTTGAGCCTAGAAGACGCAACAGTTCCGACGATTAAACCTGATTTTAATCCCGAATCAATAACCGGAATTGATGTCGGACTTAAGGAGTTTTTGACTACTGCACAAAACGAAACTGTTGCTATACCCCAGTATTATCGCAAAGCCCAGAAACGCTTAAAGGTAATTCAAAAACGGGTAAGTCGTCGCAAAAAGGGTAGCAACCGCAGATTAAAAGCAATCAAATCTTTGGGCAAGCAACATAAAAAAGTTGCCGACAAGAGAAAAGACTTTCACTACAAAACGGCTAACAGCCTGCTCAAAAAGTATGATGTAATTGCTTACGAGAACTTAAACGTTAAGGGCTTGGCTCGTACAAATAAAGCCAAGTCTATTTATGATGCTGGATGGTCAAACTTTCTGTCAATATTACAAACCAAAGCCGAAAATGCTGGGTTATTAACTGTTGCAGTAAGTGCCTACAACACCAGTCAAAATTGCTCTGCTTGTGGGTTAAAAGTCCCAAAAGAATTGTCAGAACGTTGGCATACTTGCGGCTGTGGTTGTAGTCTTGACCGCGACCACAACGCCGCTATAAATATAATGAATAGGGGGGCGGGTCAACCCCTCCTTAAAGCCAGTGCGATTCGTTGTTTAGAGAATCACGGTAATCAGTCCGTACATAACTAAGCCAGTGAAACTTGACCCCCGGTCAAGCACTGAACTCTCAGAATGATGTAGGTGAAAGCCCTACCCGCTAGATTCAAGCGTGACTCCTTATCTGCCCACACCGAACAAGCTCGATTCTTGTGGAGTGAAGCTGGGAACAGGGCGCAACCAGACAACTGTTATGGGTTGACACTGGCGCTAACAGGGAGTTCCCACGGTGAAACCGAGCCTAGAAAAGTAACTCAAAGGAAAGCGGGGCATAAATGCCGAAACACCCCGACTTCATCAGAGCTAAAAACCCGCTGCATCATTGAGCTTAATAGCAGCATGAATCCAGGGTTTCTGATAGTTAAATTGGCTACACCTACCGGAACAAATCAATCATCTGGGGGAACGAATAAAAACGAATCGAAGGTCTTGGGACGGTCGAACCCCAAGTAGGTAAGACGAGATACGGAATTCCTTGGATTCGGGTAGGACAGCGAGTAATTTCGCTGAGGTATTCAGAAAAACACTTAACGGAGTTAGAGCATGATTAGGCACAGTCACGAGGCTAGTGAATCTTGGAAAAATCTAAATTGGAAGAAATTTCGACGCGATTTATTTCGCCTACAATGTCGAGTGTTTAAAGCTATTCGAGAAGGAAACAAGCGGAAAGCTTTGTCACTTCAGAAGCTTATCTTGAAATCCAAAGCGGCTAGATTTCTGGCAATCCGTCAAGTATCACAGTTAAATGCGGGTAAGAAAACAGCAGGGATTGACGGCAAAAAGTCCCTTACTTTTAAGGAGCGCTTTAAACTAGAAGAACTGCTGAAGATGTCCGGTAACAATTGGATACACCAAAAGTTACGCTCCATCCCGATTCCTAAGAAAGATGGTTCCACGCGGATGCTTAAAATTCCGACTGTTGCGGATAGAGCGTGGCAATGTCTCGTGAAATACGCAATAGAACCTGCTCATGAAGCACTATTCCACGACCGCAGTTACGGTTTTAGACCAGGACGTTCAGCACACGATGCACAACGAATCCTGTTTCAAAACTTAAAATCGGATGCCAATGGAATCAATAAACGGGTTATAGAACTCGATATTGAAAAGTGTTTCGATAGGATTTCACACACCACAATTATGGAAAACCTTATCGCCCCCAAAGGCACTAAAATCGGTATATTTCGATGCCTAAAAGCCGGAGTAAATCCCGAATTTCCAGAACAAGGTACACCACAGGGTGGCGTGATAAGTCCTCTTTTAGCAAACATTGCTCTCAACGGAATCGAAAGTATTCATAGATACCATAGAAGTAAAAGGAAAAGGATAACACAAAACACCTCCAAAAAGGAAATTGTGTATCCATCAATCCGCTATGCGGATGACATGGTAATAATACTTCGACCCGAAGACAATGCAGAAAAGATACTTGAAGATATAAGCCAATTCTTAGCCAAAAGAGGGATGAAAGTAAGCGAGAAAAAGACAAAAGTAACCACGGCGACAAATGGTTTTGACTTCCTTGGTTGGCATTTCAAAGTGCAAAACAACGGTAAATTTAAAAGCACTCCCTCAGTGGACAACTTTAAAAAGTTCCGTCAGAAGATAAAAACCATCGTTAATAACTCGAATTATGGTTCTAAGGTAAAGGCTGAAAAGCTCGCACCAATAGTTAGAGGATGGAGAAACTACCATAAGTTCTGCAAAATGGACGGCTCGCGATTTTCGCTATACCACATACAATACAGAACATATAAGGTGTTTAATAAAGAAACTAAGCAAGACCGCCATTCTGCTAAGAAATTACTAGACAAGGCATTCCCAACAGTTTCATGCTCCGAAAATCGTCACAATAACGTCATAGGAACTAAATCACCCTATGACGGTGATATAACTTACTGGAGCGAACGCAATAGTAAGCTGTACGATGACAACACCTCTAAAGCATTAAAACGGCAAAACCATACCTGTGGTAAATGTGGCTTAAAGTGTACAAGCGAAGAACGAGTTCACCTCCACCACATAGATAGGAACCACAGCAATTGGAAAATAAAAAACCTAATTGCTATTCACGAGTCCTGTCACGATTATACCCACATGAGCAAAAGGGCTGTCCCTTAAGAATATCGGGAGCCGTGTGCGGCGAAAGTCGCACGCACGGTTCTAACAGAGAGGTGCGGGAGATAATACTCCCCATCGACTCTACC
>NZ_JAYGHM010000144.1:0-3636 GCF_034931125.1 Rivularia sp. UHCC 0363
TCTAGTGCTAGGGGCGCGTCCAACTGCGATAGTCATGAGATTGAATCTCCAAATCGTTATAATTACAGTTTTTTTTCAATGAGGTTGGCATCTCATTACCGCCCTCATACAGAAAAGCAAATAGATTGTCAATCTAGTTTACAATTTTTTACTGTCTCTAATCTTATTGTAAATAACAATAGGTAATTTTTCCAGTATGTTTTCAAATTTACCGATTTTTTTTTGCGACTCTACCTGAATGCTCTGGTATGCGGAGAACCTAATACCAGGGAATAATTACAAGTGGTCAATCGTTAATTTTTTTTTAATATTTCGCAAACTATGATTCTCATTTTTGACCGTCTACTGTTAATGTAAGGCTGACGCTAAAATTAGACAAAATAGTTAAATTTAATTAAGGTTCCATGTTTACTATCGATTTAGCACTAAGAAATACAGCTTTCCCCGTATCGGTTCAACGCAAGACTAAAGAAGATGCTGAAGCTGCCTATCAGCTAGTTTTATCAGCAATGCGTTCTGGCAATCCAGAAATTATAGAACTTGACTGTGAAGGTAAGGTCGAGAAAAAAATTGCTATTCGCGTTCATGAAGTTTCTGGGATACAGATGACTCAAAGAGATGGTGCAGCGGGTGGAAGCGGTAAACCACCTGGTTTCTTTGCTTTAGCTTCAGAGTAGAGAAGTGGCATAGAAATGGCAGAAGTAGGTATCTCCGTAAAAGATTTAAACTTTGACTGGTCGAATGGAACGCAGGTAATTAAATCTTGCTCCTTAGAAGTACCTAACGGTGAATTTTGGATGCTCCTGGGTACAAATGGTAGCGGGAAGTCAACTCTACTTAGACTAATAGCAGGGCTACTAACTCCTAAAAGTGGTGAAATTAAGGTTTTGCATCCCGTTGGTTTTGTCTTTCAAAACCCAGATCACCAATTAGTAATGCCTACCGTTGGTGCTGATGTGGCTTTTGGGTTAGTACAAGAAAAGTTACCATACGAGCAAGTTCGGGAAAGAGTAGCAGAAGCGCTGAGTGCGGTAAATTTACTTTCACTGCAACGTCGTCCGATTTATGCTTTAAGTGGCGGACAAAAACAGCGGGTAGCTATTGCAGGTGCGATCGCTCGTCGTTGTGCGTTGTTGTTGTTAGACGAACCAACCGCATTACTTGACCCAGACAGCCAATTAGAATTGGTCGCTGGTGTCCGTAATTTAGTTAAAAGTCGAGGTATTACAGCCCTTTGGGTAACACATCGTCTCGATGAATTGAATTACTGTGATGGTGCATTTCTACTCGAACAAGGCGTTTTAATTGATAAAGGAGAGCCTGCGCGTCTCAAACAACTTTTGATGGAATTGCAGGGAGGAATTAATTAATATTTTCTTTCTTCACGTCTTCTCTCTTAAGTAATAAATTAATTACAAATTGTCAAAAAATAAGCGTGTTTACTTTGAACGCGCTTATTTTTTTGTCCTTTATCCTTTATTAATAATAGTTTTGTAATATTATTGGAATTTTGGCTTATGTAACATAGTGTTACAAATATTGTTTGAACTATTATAAGAGTTATGAATGAAATTTGTAAAATCTAGAATACTGTGATTGATAACCATGTCTTCTCCATTTCCCCCAGCCGTTTTATTAGTAGACGGTTATAACATAATTGGCGCTTGGTCTTGTTTAAAGAAAACTTGCGAAAACGTCGGATTAGAGGCTGCACGCAATGAGTTGCTCGAAGCTTTAGTTAGTTACAGTGCATTTACGGGCTATCAAACTCAAGCAGTGTTCGATGCTCATTTTCAAAGAAACTGTAGCAATGAAGAAGTTGTCACAAAGCTTGTCACAGCTTTTTACACAGATTTTGGGCAAACAGCAGACACGTACATCGAAAAACTCTGTGCCTCATTGCGCCACAAAGTAGCTCAACGGCTATTATCTCGCGTAGTTGTTGCCACCTCAGACCGAGCGCAACAGTTAACTGTACAGGGGTATGGAGCGGAGTGGATATCTGCACAACAACTCTGTTGTGAAATAGATACTACTGTTTGTCGCGTTCGACAAAAATATAAATCGCGCAAAAAAACTAATGGTAGACTTCTAGCTAATTCTATTGATGCTAAATCGCGGCAACGTTTGGCTGAATTACGAATGGGTTTGAAGTGAATACTCGTTAATAAGCGCGATAAGAGCATCTATTAACTATAGAGATTGATTGAATACCGCTATTTGTTGGTACAAGATCAAAATTTTAAAAAAAAGTTGATAAAGCTACTTGCCAAATTCTGTTTTTGGCTTTAAGATGTTTAATCGTAGTCCTCAGTAGCTCAGTGGTAGAGCGGTCGGCTGTTAACCGATTGGTCGCAAGTTCGAATCTTGCCTGGGGAGTTTAAATTAATTTCATATTTTGTCGCTGGTTGCTTTTAGCTTCTGATTCATTTATTGATAAGAGTTATTGGTAATTAGGGCATCGGTGAAAGATAAATTGCTTTGAAGCAAAAAGTTAGAGCGATATAAAAAATTCAAAGACGCGGTGAGAAGAAATTCCCTGTCTCCGCGTCTTCTTGTATCCGTAGGATCAAAGTTATTGCCCAATAGCAATGGTCGCTACATCAAAAGCTCCCAATCGCTTGAGGCTTCCTGTTGCTTTATCTACAAGGTGTAGGAATTTGGGGGTTTCGTATCTACGACCACCTAAAGCGTATAATTCGTTGTTATCCGCACAAACTAAACCGCTAAAACCGTTGTTCCAAACTCCACCTTCAAAGGTTACTGGTATTGTCTTACCTGTTGTTATATTCACAAAACTCGTATCACCTTGGAAGTCAGTTAAAAATGCATAGCGATTCCCATCAGCACAGATAACTACATTTTGGTATTCTTTGTCCGCAGGTAGTTCGCTAGGAATTTCTATACTAGGAACTTCTGCTTCTACTTGGGTGTTAGCTCCTGGCTTTACTGCGGTTGTATTATTAACTTGCGTCTCTGTTTGTTTTTTAGGAACTTTAGTCGGTGCAGTTCTCTTCTTGACTACTCCACTTTCGGAATCGACATCAACAATTTTTCTGCTTCCGGTTCCGTTTTTGTTTTTAACTACCCCAGCGATAGAGCCATCGGGTAGTTTTATCAACTCTAGAGACTCATCTTTGGCAATTCCAGAGACTTCTTTAGTTTCTACAGAGTCTCCGTTGATAGATAACAAACGATTGGAGATGTTTTTATCTGAAGCGGTTGCAGTAGTCGCAACTATCAAAGCACCTTTCTTAGAAACTGCGAAACCACTTAGTTGTTCCCCTCGTCCTAAAATTGGTTTGGTTTTTTTAACAGTTTTAGTTTGACCGTTGGAGACATTGAAAGACGTAATCACAACTGGTCTTTTTAGATTAGCATCGTCTTCAACACTAGAAATTTCATCATTTTCCGATTCAGCTATACTATCTGAATCCACTAGGTCAGAAGTATTTGTAGCAACTTTACCGGGAGTTACACCTAAAATAACAACTCCCGGAGTTTGAGCAACAGTTTTGCTGATTAAACCACCGATCGCCACCGTAGCACCAGAAGCGATCGCAATCTTACCAAAACGTCTTCGCGTTATCAATTCCATATTCGACTCCTGTTAATTATTAATTTCGTTATGGGTGA
>NZ_JAYGHM010000145.1:0-3477 GCF_034931125.1 Rivularia sp. UHCC 0363
AAAGTGTTTGGTGTGGTGACTGTTGCAGTTCCGCCTCAGTACACTTCGCAGAATTGCTCTAACTGTGGTGAGGTTGTCAAAAAATCTCTTAGTACAAGAACTCATTCTTGTCCTCACTGCGGGCATACACAAGACCGTGATTGGAATGCAGCGCGGAACATATTAAGAAAAGGTCTAAGTACGGCGGGTCACGTCGGAACTAACGCCTCTGGAGAGACTGACCAATACTTGGGTGAGGTAACTCAACGGACACTTCGCTCAAGTCGGCGAAGCCGCCCACGCGAGTGTCCTCCTCCAAGCAAGTCAACTCGTGGAAAGAGGAAATCTAAGAAGTGATTCTTGGAATCCCCACCTTCAACAAATTTTGGTGGGGAGGATGTCAATAATTCGTCTAAATGCTCTGACGATATTTTTAATAGTTAAGAGGATGTTTTAAAAGTCTAATTTAATACTAAACCCGGCGGTTGAAACCGCAGCTACACAAGCAAAACCCGCCTGCGCGGGTTAAAATTCATTAGTCCACGGAGGTGGACTTTGGTTGTGTAGTAGCGAATTATATTCGCCGAATACTTTTAAAACATCCTCTAAAACATTCACTTTAGAACATAATGCTCGCATTATTAAAATACAGCAGTTCTTTTTTCCCTTCTGCCTTTTAACGACTATTTATGTAGCATGAATCTCTGAAGAACCCATATTTTTAAATCCAACATTCAACTGATAAACATAAATATAGGACTCCGGTTTGATTATTGAAAAAATATAGGTATTGTAGGGTGCGTTAGAACGAAGTTCGTAACGCACCAAAGTCTTTCCGAACGGTGCGTTACGCTTCGCTAACAGCACCCTACGTGTTTTTCAGAAATCAAATATTATTCCTATAGTTGCTGTTTCTTCTGTTATGCGGTAGATGCGAATAGCTGATCCGGACTTACACAATTGTCACAAGATCCTGGGAACGGTGCGTGACACTACAACCTCATTATTACGTTAAAAATTAGTCAAAGTGTCACAGCACCCTACAAGAAAATATGCCTTGGTTAGGTAAAGTTTAAAACCTTCATCAGTAAATACCTATGCAGTTACACACCCTACTTCTTAGCCCGTGCAGACGGGCTTCGTAGGTGTAGCCCCACCCTTCGAGGGTGTGGGCGATTTTTGTTGGAGGTTATTTATTTGTAGAAGATTCAATGGTGCGTAACGGCATTTTGAATTTACAACCTCCAATAGTAAATATCGATGCCGTTACACACCCTACAAAAATAATTCCTTTTTTAAACGTTCATTTGCTGCTTTTGATAAAGCGAATAGTACAATCCTTTCTGCCGCAATAATTCGTCATGGGTGCCTCGTTCGGCTATAATTCCTTTTTCCATAACTAATATCATGTCGGCACGTTTTAAAGGTGCAAAACGGTGCGCGATCAAAAATACTGTCTTTCCTTGGGACATATTTTGTAAGTTTTGCAACACCTGCTGTTCGGTTTCGCTATCCAAAGCGCTGGTTGCTTCATCCAAAATTAATATTGGTGCCTGTAGCAGGAATAATCTGGCTAAAGCTATACGCTGTCTTTGTCCCCCGGATAATGCTGTACCTCTTTCCCCGACGTTGTTTTCGTAACCTTGGGGTAGTTCGCTGATGAAGTCGTGAGCAACTGCCATTCTCGCGGCTTGGACTACTTGTTCGGCGGTAATATCGGGGTTTCCTAATGTAATGTTTTCTAGGATGCTACCGTTGAACAAAAAGTCTTCTTGCAAAACTACACCGATTTGTTGACGTAGGGAAGCTAAATCAACGCTTTTTACGTCGAAACCATCGATTAGGATGCGCCCCGATTCGATTTGATAAAGTCTTTGTATAACTTTGGAAAGCGTACTTTTACCTGAGCCGCTGCGTCCTACTATACCGACAAATTGACCGGGTTCTACGTGGCAGGAAATTCCTTTGAGAATAGGTTCAGTATTAGCTTTGTAGCGGAAGAATACCTGGTCAAAAGTAACTTCTCCTTCAAGAGGTGGTAGTACTAATCCGGTTCCTGGCTCGGCTTCAGGAGAAACGTTGAGAATGTCGCCGATTCTATCTACAGATAACAATACTTGCTGTAAATTTTGCCACAATTGAACTAATCTTAATAAAGGTCCGGTAACTCTTCCGGAAAGCATTTGAAAAGCAACCAATTGCCCGACAGTAAAGTTGCCTTCAATAACTAATTTGGCTCCAAACCAGAGAATCAACAGGCTGGATAGTTTAGTCAGAAAGTCGCCGATGTTACTGCTGATATTAGATGTTGTGGAAGCTTTGAAACCCGTGCGGATAAAGCGAGCAAATAAACCTTCCCATCTATCCCGCGTTGCTGGTTCGGCCGCGTGGGCTTTTACCGAATGAATTCCTGTAATTGTTTCTACCAGGAATGATTGACTGTCAGCACTGCGGTTAAAGGTTTCGTTCAGCCATCTACGGAGAATTGGCGTTGCTGTTAAGGTCAATATGGCAAATAAAGGTAGTACTGCTAATGCTACTAAGGTTAAGGTAGCGCTGTAATAAAACATTAGTACCAGGTAAACTACAGCAAATATGCTGTCGAGAACTACAGTTAATGCCGTACCCGTGAGAAACTGCCGAATTTGTTCTAATTCTTGAACTCGTGCGACCGTATCCCCTACCCGTCGCGACTCAAAATAAGATAAAGGTAAGCGCATTAAGTGACGAAATAGCTGCGCTGATAAACTTAAATCCAAACGACGCGCCGTATGGGTAAAAATGAATAAGCGGAGAATTCCCAACACTGACTCAAATACTGCCACCAATAAAAGCGCGATCGCCATTACGTCGAGAGTTGCTATACTCTCCTGCACCATTACTTTATCAATAATGACTTGAGTAATTAGCGGTGTAGTTAATCCCAGCAGTTGTAAGGTGAAGGACGCTAAAAGTACTTCTGTCAGTAAACCTTTATATTGCCAAACTGCGGGTAAAAACCAACTTAAATTAAACTTTTCTTGCTTTTGAACGAGTTCTACTTGCCATAAATAGCCATCCCAAAAGCTTTCCAGTTGTTCGCGGGATACCGTTTCGCAAGTAAAGTCTGGGTTTTGCGGGTTAGCAATAATCAAGTTATTACCTTTACGTGCATAAGCTACAACCCAATTAGCTTGCTCCGAATTACCCCATAAAAGTAAAGCCGGAAAAGCAAGTTTTTGTAAATCATCCCAACTTACCTGCAACCTCCGCAGCACGAAACCCAGCTTTTCCGCAGCTTCCACAACATTTTTAGGACGTTGTGATCGCACTTGACGCTGCACCCACTCCAACTTCACCGAAATTTCCAAAAACTGCGCCACCATTGTTAAGCAAGCAGCAGCACTGTTTGCGCTGGAAACGAATGGATAACCCGATGTGGGGGGGAGGGTGGGAAGGAGAAGGGGAGATGGGGAGATGGGGAGATGGGGGGATGGGGAGATGGGGGGATGGGGAGAT
>NZ_JAYGHM010000146.1:0-3331 GCF_034931125.1 Rivularia sp. UHCC 0363
CTTTCAATGGATTGGGGGTTTAAAGTTATTAAATCCTTTTGATATTTGAACCCGATCGCACTATTGAGGACTAGGGCTAAGAAAGAATCCGCGTTTGGATTGATTGATTTTAGATCCCCGACTTCTTTGGGTAGAATATAGCCATGAAAATCACGCCCGTAAATTTTATGGTCTTTACGCTTCGCGTGTCCGTAAGGACATAGCCCCCGGATTTATCCGTGGATGTCCGGATTGTAGGCAATCTTCGATTCCCCTAAATTTTATTTATGGGACAATAATTACGAATTACGTTAGCGTAGGAGTACTCCAAGTAAAAAAATGCCCAATTGTCATTGCGTTCGCTCTTAGCGTGCGCGAAGCGCTTACGAAACGGAGTGTACCGAAGCAATCGCAAGGGTTTGGATCATTTATTTTTTGGAACACTCTAGCGTCTCCCGGAGGGAGATATTACGAATTATATTCACCGTTCGCTTCTGTGGGATAAACTTAACAAGTTAAAATCAATAGGTATCCCCCTGTTATATAAGGTAGTAGCTTCATGACTAACACCTCAGAAAATATAAATCTTGAAACAAAAACTTTCCCTGTGCGCTTGGAAAAAGAAGGAGTTATTAGTATCCCACAAGCAATGCAGGACAATTTAAGCTTGAGTGAAGGTGATATGCTAACACTCGTTCAAATCGGGGATTTAGTCTTGCTTACTCTCAAAAAACTTCAAGTCCCACAATTAGCAGATCAGATAGCGGCTTTAAGACTGGATGCTGGCTTGTCAATAGAGGATTTATTGGAAGGACTAGAGCAAGAACGTGAAGCAATTTGGCTTCAAAAACAGAAAGATGCGTAGAGTGTTTGCTGACTCAAGTGTAATAATAGTAGGTGCTGCTTCTCGTAAAGGTGCTAGTCGTGCTGTGCTTATGATGGCAGAAATTGGTCTTTTTCAATTAGTTATATCAGAGCAGGTAGTGAGTATAATTCGTAATTCGTAATTCGTAATTCGTAATTAATTTCCCATAAATAAATTTAGGGGCTTCTACAGAGTATAAATCCACGGATAAATCCGGGGGCTTCAAACCTTAAAAATTTACTTGGTGACCGAATGTCGAAATAACCTTAGTAAAAAACTACCTGCGGCTTTACCAGTTTTTACGGCATTACTAACTCAAATGAATTTGGAAATTCAGCCAGATCCACCTTTATCTGCATCAAATCCTTGGCATACAATTATCGAAGCTAAAGATGCACCAATCCTTGCGGCTGCTATTTTGGCACAAGTTGACCGCTTGTTGAGCTTAAATACTAAGGACTTTACCTCAGAAGTTGCCACTGCAAGTAGATTAACAATTCAAACTCCAGCCCAGTTTATTCAAGAAATTCGTGAAATTGTGACTATTGGCTTGTTGTAATGTTAGTTTAAATTTTAGATGGTGCAGCTAATGATACGGTGACTAATTTTACGACTTTGGTTGATGATGAAGGTTGATGATAATTTACAGCATATTTATTTGATTACTTCGGATTATCATATGAGGAGATAGAGGGTAATTGCTAGTGTTGTTTTTGGTAGTCGGGGGGTTGTGGTAACTCCGGGTTCGGGGAGGGATCAAGATGAGTGTAAAGGTATGCCTGAAAAGCAAAAGTTGCACATCTGTTACTAAATCATGATAAAATGTTCCCTACATAGGGAATACTTTATTAGAAACAATGAATAATATCTTTACTCCCACTGAAGCGGCCGCAATTGTTCAGATTCCAACTAAAAGAGTTTATAAAGAGTTAGAGTATGCAATTGTTCCTTCTAGTAACCCCCCACGACTTCCTTTTGAGGCTTTAGTATACCTCCGAGCATTAAAAGAAGTAGATTTTACATTTTCTGTTGATTTCCGGACTGTTTTATATGAACGTCTCGTAGATGCTATTGCTCGTAAAAGTACTTCTTTAGAAATCGCACGTTATTTTATCTTGCAACTCGATGCGATTTCAAATGAACTATTAGAATTAATTAATCGTTTCAATCGTTGGAAAGAAGGTTTAGTAACAAATCAAGGGATTATGGCGGGGGAAACAGTATTTCTTAATTCTCGCCTTACTGTACGGCATATTGGTACGATGCTCGAACGTGGGGAATCAAAAGAAAATATTCGAGAGGATTATCATTATTTATCAGAGGAAGATATGGAATTTGCTCTTATTTATACAAGAGCTTATCCAATCGTTGGTAGACCAAAAAAATTTTGAAAACCTGCCAGCATAAAAAAATGACGAATATTTTCCTTAAGCAATTTGATAAAATTGGATTGTATTTAGATAGGTAAGCAAATAAATGGTTAAGGAAGAACAATTACTTGAATATTGGCGCGATTTATCTCCCTCTGGACAAGAACAAGTTTTAGCTTTAGCAAAATCTTTAAAACAACAAAATACCGAAAAGGAATTTGTGCCTCAAACCCCTTTAGCTCAGAAACTTTGGAATATTCGACAAAACGCTATCGCTGCTGGAATGGAACAATTGCAAGAATCGAAATTGGAAGAGGAACTTGCTGAGCGTCGAGGCAGATATCGTGAGTAGTAAGGTTGCTTATATCGATTCTGGTGTTTTAATTAATGCGTTTCGAGGTATTGATGAAGTTAGTATTAAAGCTACGCAGGTTCTAGATGATTCGACACGTACTTTTGCTAGTAGTGTTTTTGTGCAGTTAGAAACTTTACCAAAGTCTCACTATAACAAACAGTTGCTAGAAGTAGAATTTTACCAAACCTTTTTTAATGCTGTAAGTATTTGGGCAATGGATTTAAATAAAATTATAAAAATAGCTGATGGTATAGCTAAAAATTACGGTTTGGCTGCAATGGATGCTTTGCACATTGCAGCAGCAGTATCAATAAATGCTGAAGAGTTTGTCACAACTGAAAAAGTAACTAAACCCATGCATCGAGTAAGTGAAATTAGAGTTATTTCAATAGCTTCATCTTGAAATTCTACCCCCTCTTCCCTCTCTTGCCCCTCTAAATTAATGAAGCCTAATTTCCCCAAGCGCCGATTTTTCTGCTTGCTAGGATTAAGTTTACTGGTTGTATTGCTTGGGTTTATGACCGTGAGGATAAATATTGCTTTTCATCAAGCTCCAACTCCCCAAGCTATTTTTGTGTTGGGGGGTGATTTTGAGCGGACAAAGTTTGCTGGGAAGTTTTGGCTGTCTCGGAAGGGTTTGGATATTTGGGTTATGGCTTCGCCACGCTTTGCGAACTGATTTTCCGCAGTATTTAGATCAACATCGGCGGATTTTAAAGAAGTTTGGTGTGTCTGAGGAGCAGTTGCAAATGGAAGGGTGCT
>NZ_JAYGHM010000147.1:0-2535 GCF_034931125.1 Rivularia sp. UHCC 0363
CTATGTACAGCAAAAATGAACATGATTCTGTTGATGAGTTGTGCGAAGGAAATAAGTTAAAATCTGCTGCTACAAATATTTACTATTGTGGTATTCTACCATTTTTACCCAGCTTTGTATGGACGAAAACAGATACCAAAACAAGCTTATTTTTAGGATTTGGTTTAATTTATTTAACAGTAAAAGAACCGCTTTTAATCTCAATTATTTTATCCCTATCATTATTCTTCTACTGTTTAAATAGAATCGTCAGCTTCATCCCAATATTCAACCACTTTGTAAAAGCAAAAATTCGCTTTTGGCATATCGCAGGAATAATTATTGCACTAACTGCAACTCTCACAGTATTTGAATTACCAGCACAAGCAATTTTCTTAAGCGGATTGGAACAGTTTCTAACAGATATTGCCGAACAAAGTTCTTCAGGGGGAACAAGTTCAATTGACCCGGAAGCAATAACTTTAGTATTTAATGCAATCCGTGGAGTCTTCTTACTGTTAGTCGGAGTTGCTGCATTATTTGCCTATAACCAAGCACAGCAAGGGAACGACTGGCGACCAATTGCAACTCAAGCTGGTTTAGCAATTGGAATTATTCTCACCATTGATGTTATTACCTTTTTGTTTATTGGTGATGGAACGGGTACTACTGGTGGTGGAGGATAAGAGGAGTGGGGGAGTGGGAGAGTGGGAGAGTAAGAGGGAGGGAGCGAAGGAGTGAGAGAGGGAGGGATTAATAATTAGTTACTGAAAAGATATTTTACTCCTATCCCGGTCTAAGATTTCCTATAATAATTTTTCCCTCACTCCCTCCCTCTCTCACTCTCTCCCTCTCTCTCCCTCTCTCACTCTCTCCCTCAAACATGAAAGGTAATCGTAAGCGCGGGAAAGGAGTAATGGATTGGGATAAAGAACCAATTAAAGTAAATAAAATATTGGGGAAACAAGCAGGATTTGGTCCAATTCCAGCTAATCAAATTTTACCTTGGTTCGCGATTATCACCCTAAGCTATTTTATTTTTGATGGATTACTTAGTTGGGGAATACCGAAGGTCGCAGTTATCAGTTTTTGGTTAATTTTAAGTTGGTGGTTTGTGACGGGGAAAGACCCGGATAAATATATTAATCGTTTTCGCAAACCCAAAGGTAGCAACTGGATTATCGGTGGAGCAATGTATGTGTCTCCTTTACTTTCTCGGAATATTAGGAAGCAGCTAAAGAAGGCAGAGGGCAGGGGGAAGAAAAGTTATTCTTAAATAATTGATGGTGACAATTATTTGTTTATGGGAAATGCCTTATTACAATGAAAACCTATATTCCTTCAATAAATTCTATCAACCAAAATAATCAAAAATCGCAATACATTCCCTTTGAAAACGAACTAGACCTCTGCTGCATGGTTCGCATTGAAAGGGATAATCGCAAAGTAGGAGCATTTTTATTAAACCAAGGTGATATCAAAGATGAAAACCAATTCCAAGTAGTTTTTGCATTCCAAATCAAAGGAATTCATAACCAACTTTATTCAGAAGAAATAGCATCAATATCAGCTTCCATCTCCGAAGCTATGAAATCTATCCTTCCAGGAGAAAAATGTACGTTTCTTTTAGGACGTTATTCGGATGACTCTGCTAGACTTGAGCATCTTAATAATCTTGCCGAAAACTGTTCTTTAAAACTTCCAGCTATATTAATCCGCAACGAACAAGTAAGAGTACAAGAATTGACTCGTAATGGAGCAAGATCAACCTGGCAGCAAATAGTATTCTGTACCTGGACTGTAGATAAATTTGGAGAGAATAAAACTGACCCTTTATCCAAACTAATTTATTATACGGGGAAAGCAGGCCGTTTTGTCTTGGATAACTTTACCGGACGTATATCCCAAAGGCAAGAACAACTTCTCAATGTCTTATTGATGAAAGCCTATACCCAAGGATTTATCCAATGGGAAATGCTGTTTAATACCAAAGCAGGATTGGAACTTACGCCACTTGACGATACACAATTATGGTCGTGGTTGTGGAGCAGATTCAATAGATATCAAGCACCACCTATTCCTCAACTTCTAGTTATTGCAGAAAATAAAGATAGCGGTATTAAATTAACGGAAATTCAAAATTCTTTCAAGCACTCCACAACTATCTTGATTTCTGGGGAAAAAGGTAGAAGTTCATGTCCGGAACATCGTCAATGTACGAACCGCGTTTATGTTAAAGATAAAGTATGCGGTGTCTTAACAATGGTAGATACCGTAATCGCATGGACAAGTACAAAAGAACAAATCGCATGGATGTGGAAAGTCTTGAGCGAAAATCACGTCCGAGATACCGAAGCTTGGGTAGAAATTTCAGGAGCCAACCGTTACTTGACCGAAGATAATCTTCATCGTCAAGCGAAGCAAACCAAAGCTGCTAGGGAACGAGCATTATTTAAAGGAACTGGCAGAGATGTAGGTGCTGAAATTAAGCAGGAGGAAAGTTTTGATGCACAGAAGAAACTGTATAAAGGCGCTGTTCCTCTTAACTGTGCGGTA
>NZ_JAYGHM010000148.1:0-2376 GCF_034931125.1 Rivularia sp. UHCC 0363
CCAAATTCAAAGCAAAATCATTTTTAATGTGACACATAGTCCGTAGACTGATAGTCCACAACAAGTCACAATCGCCACATGAATGAATCGAAAACAAAGATTCTTCGTGCTTTTGGTCATCTTGTGAGACACAAAAGGACACAACTGGGAATTTCTCAGGAGGAACTCGGACTACGGGCAAATTTAGACCGCACCTACATATCTGGTGTGGAACGTGGAGTTAGAAATCCTTCCCTCACCGCTCTTGTAAGTCTTGCTAATGGCTTAGGTATTAGTGTTTCGGTTCTTCTTGAGAATTTGGAAATAAAAGCCGATGAGTTAGAGAATGAGTAGCCAAGAATTAATAATACAGATTCGAGAGCAACTCCAAAAAGCTCCAGTACAATTAAAAGTCTTTAATCTATTATCAGATAGTAAATGGCATTGTCGGGAACATGAAGGAAAAGCGGTTGCATCCGCTCAATATGCTGGTGGAGGTGGAATACAAGGATTACAACGTGGTACAAAGAATCGTCCTGGATTGGTAATCGAAACGAAAAAGGAATATTGTAATATTTGCTACCAAAAAACAAATTGGGATAGGTGGATTGGGGAAATACAATCAGCAAACTCTGCTGCTAATATACCTACTTCTTTGCACCGAAAAATTCTTCAAGTTTATTCATATATAGATGTAATTGAACAAAGAGAAAGGAAATCTCATGAGTTAGTTATTGACCATCGTTTTCCAATGGAGCGTTGGGGACAAAACGAATCACCCCACCTTACATCTATGAACGAGGATGAAATTAGACAAAAGTTTCAATTACTCAAAAAAGATGTTTCTGGTAATCACAATCTTTTAAAATCAAGAAGTTGCGAACGCTGTATTAAAACAGGAAAAAGAGGTACGCCTCTCGGTATTAAATTTTGGTATAAAGGTGATGAAAATTGGTCTTCCCCACATCAACGAGGTGCTGAGTCTGAGGAAGGCTGTATTGGTTGTGGTTGGTATGATTTTGAAACTTGGCGTAAAGCTCTTAATCAAAAGTTAGCTGAATCTGCTGGGGATGATTAAGAAAAACTGTGTTTTCCGTTTTCAAAGCAATATCATTCAAGTAAGGAATCAGCGCATAACCAATATACTCAGCTAATCGTGGAGGTACGGCATTTCCGATTTGCCACATAGCTTTTTTCATAGTACCTTCAAAAATAAACGAATCTGGAAATGTCTGTAATCTTGCCATTTCACGAGCGGAAATAACGCGATTAAGATAAGGATGAATATGAGTACCACCGTGATTTTCTTTCACGGTCATACTTGGTAAACCTGGATATTGACGCTTAAAAGCATCAGCATATTTCTTATATAGAGAACCTCCGGGTGGAACTTTAGCAATACGTTCCATATATTCAGGTGAATGTTTAGTCCATTCGTGATTTATTTCCGGTATTCTGGTATATTCCGGTAAATCGGAAATAGCTGATTCAATATTTTTGTATTCTTCAGTTAATAATTGAGCCTTCGGATAAGGATTAGGCATTCCAAATCTGTTAACAATAAATATCGCTCTTGGTCGAATTTGCGGTACACCGTATGCAGCAGATTCAAGGATTGCAACGGATAGATTATCGTAACCAATAGATTTAAATGCTTTTGTAATAGAATCTCTTACTTCTCCCTTTTGAATCGTCAAAATTCCCGGTACATTTTCCATCACAACGTACCAAGGACGAATTTCTGAAACAACGCGAATAAATTCATAAAATAAACGATTGCGCGGGTCTTTCGGATCGCGTTTTCCCGCAACAGAAAAACCTTGACATGGCGGACCACCTGCAACTAAATTTACTTCCGGTGAACCTATTTTTTCGAGCCATTTTAAAGGTGAAAATTGTTCAATATCTCCACAAAAGTGATGGGATTGCGGAAAATTTCTATTATGAGTTGCCGAAGCGATCGGACTGATTTCAACACTAGCTAATGGTTTAAATCCAGCTTGAACTAACCCTTGAGTCATTCCTCCCGCACCGCAAAATAAATCTACAAATGTGTAATCAGATGTTGGTATTGGTTCCGAACTTACTTCAATAAATATTTTATAGGGGTCTAATTCGTTTTCTTCTAATTTCCGCTGTATACGTTCGTAACGTCCCAATTTAGGTTTTTTTACTTTTGTAATAGCAATTTTTTCTTCTTTATCTGAGAAAAAAGATAATTGTGTTCCTTGCATTTGATGTTTAATCTTTACTTATGTTTTAGTCTAAAGATATTTTCTATTATAATATATTAACGATAATATAAATAATCTAAATTTTATATATAGAAAAAAACTTGGTTCGAGAGTCGGTAAAATATCGGTAATGTAATTGTACAACTTGGTGAGTTCAAGAAGG
>NZ_JAYGHM010000149.1:0-2325 GCF_034931125.1 Rivularia sp. UHCC 0363
AAACGCTTTTCCCAAACTATTTTTACGACTCCAAAACCATATTTGACCGATTAAATCAAAGTTACGGTTCCCTGTTTCTCCCCCTGTTGGTGACATAATAATTAATTCTCCTTTCTCAGTTAATTCCAAACGTAATTCTTGATTTAAAGCAACGATTTGCTCAAATTCGTCATCTGTAAACTTGAGACTTGGAGGTATTTGTAAAGTTAAAGCAGTCATAATTCATCCTATAATTTATATTTTGATTACATCTTCGTAAATATCTGCCATTTTTAAAGTTAAATTAATAGAATTAATAGAATCTAAACGTAATTCATCTTTATCAAAAACTTGCATGAACCAATTTCCTTGAGTATCTTTACGATAAACTTCCACCTTGATTTCATCTTGGGAAATTAAGACATATTCTTGTAAGCTTTTGATATTTTGATAATTAATCCTTTTTTCTCGCTTATCTATAGTTTTAGTAGAACTAGATAGCACTTCGACAATTAAAATTGGACTGGTTTTAAAGTACCTTTGATTATCATTTGGGTCGCAGGTGACTAAAACATCGGGATAATAGAAAATATCCGCCTTTTGTACCTTGACTTTAACTTTCATATCTGAAGCAAAAGTACGGCAAGGAGTTCCACGTAGATGAGAACGTAGTAAAGTATAAATATTGCCTGTAATTAAATTATGTTCTTCACTAGCACCAGCCATTGCGAAAACTTCACCATCTACATATTCGTGGCGAATTTCACTGGTTTGTTCTAATTGAAAGTATTCTTCAACGGTAAGAAAATTGACTGCGGACTGCATAAATTTTCCCTCAATATTTCTTAATACTGATTTGTGAGATTGCTCTGCATCTCTATTGTCTTATAATTAATCAAGTGCGATCGCGCAATTGTCTAAAATATACGTACTTGAAATTTTTTAATTTTATAAAATCGGGATGACTGGATTCGAACCAGCGGCCCCTTCGTCCCGAACGAAGTGCGCTACCAAGCTGCGCCACATCCCGGCAATAATTATCAGGGTTATTATATCACAGAAATTAAATCGAAGGATGGGACAAGGAGATGGGGGGATGGGGAGACAAGAAGAATTTAAACCATTAACTCCTAACTGAAAATTGCGATACCATAAAATTTGGATCTCAACAAGTGGTAAGGAAGGATTGTGACTGTAAAACCAGACTGGTTGCGGGTTAAAGCTCCTCAATGGGAACGTGTTGGTGCTGTTAAGGAAACTTTACGGGATTTATCTCTAAATACTGTTTGTGAGGAAGCATCTTGTCCGAATATCGGTGAGTGTTTCAAAGCCGGAACCGCTACGTTTTTAATTATGGGACCAGCCTGTACTCGTGCTTGTCCTTACTGCGATATTGATTTTGAGAAGAAACCCCAAGCTTTAGATCCAACGGAACCCGCACGTCTCGCGGAAGCTGTACGTCGGATGCAGCTTAATCATGTGGTTATCACTTCTGTAAACCGCGACGATCTACCCGACGAGGGAGCTTCGCAGTTTGTTCGCTGTATTGAAGCGGTTCGCACTATTTCCCCTTCTACTACTATTGAAGTTTTAATTCCCGATTTGTGCGGTAATTGGGAAGCTTTGGAACTTATTTTAAAAGCACAACCGGAAGTCCTCAATCACAATACAGAAACGGTTCCCCGGTTATATCGTCGCACCCGTCCCCAAGGGGACTATCAAAGAACTTTGGAATTGTTGAAGCGATCGCGCCAAATTGCACCTTGGATTTACACTAAGTCAGGTATTATGGTAGGGCTTGGCGAAACTGATGCAGAAATTCGGCAAGTTATGCAGGATTTACGCGCTGTTGACTGCGATATTTTAACGATTGGACAATATTTGCAACCTACTCAAAAGCATTTAAAAGTAGATGATTTTATTCATCCCGAACAGTTTGCAGGATGGAAAAAATATGGTGAAGAAATCGATTTTTTACAAGTTGTTTCTTCTCCGTTGACAAGAAGTTCCTATCATGCAGAGCAGGTAAGGGAATTGATGAAACAATATCCACGAGAGAAAAGTTAGGGATTAGTTATTCTTTTTTTATTAATTTTAATCAGCTTTTTTTACTTTTAGAAAAGGCTGATTTCAATCCCTAATAGGGATTAATGTTAATTGCAATTTCGGAGGATGCTTTGCTTAGACGTTAATCAACACTAAGTTTCAATCCCTAATAGGGATTAATGTTAATTGCAATACGGATGGACGTACCGGCACCAATGGTAGGAATGGGTTTCAATCCCTAATAGGGATTAATGTTAATTGCAATTATTTAACGATTTTAGGAGTTAGCGTTTTTATTTA
>NZ_JAYGHM010000150.1:0-2280 GCF_034931125.1 Rivularia sp. UHCC 0363
ATTGTTTATCAATCGCTTTCTGAAATAACGGTAATTGCAATTCTAAATAATCCCTATTAGGGATTGAAACGCAGACAACAAAATACTTTTAAATAGTAATGTCAATTGCAATTCTAAATAATCCCTATTAGGGATTGAAACACGTAGTCCTTAGCTGTATGCGCTTTAGAACCTGATTGCAATTCTAAATAATCCCTATTAGGGATTGAAACCGATTATGTAGAATGCTCCTTCTGAATCCGTAACGGGATTGCAATTCTAAATAATCCCTATTAGGGATTGAAACTCAGGCAAGTTCAAAAGCCTGAAACTTTTTTTTATTGCAATTCTAAATAATCCCTATTAGGGATTGAAACTAGCTCCCGCTAAAGTTTCACTCACATTGACACATTGCAATTCTAAATAATCCCTATTAGGGATTGAAACGTGTCTTCAGTATCGGATACCACCACCGGCGCAATTGCAATTCTAAATAATCCCTATTAGGGATTGAAACTCACCGCACTCGAATTCCTCCGCAATAATTTACATTGCAATTCTAAATAATCCCTATTAGGGATTGAAACCTATGCAGGGGAGGCTACTAAAAACTATGGAATTAATTGCAATTCTAAATAATCCCTATTAGGGATTGAAACTTCAATTAATTGGGAGAAACTAGAAGCGCTGTGGGGATTGCAATTCTAAATAATCCCTATTAGGGATTGAAACAGCTTGATCAAGTGCGATCCTTGATAGCGGTATGTATTGCAATTCTAAATAATCCCTATTAGGGATTGAAACGTCTCCAAACGCATCGGCAAAAAATTGCTCTATTGCGAATTGCAATTCTAAATAATCCCTATTAGGGATTGAAACCCACACAAACGATGACTGCAAAATCTATATAAATTTATTGCAATTCTAAATAATCCCTATTAGGGATTGAAACGAGAATATTGAGGAACTTAAAAAATCAACCGAAAATTGCAATTCTAAATAATCCCTATTAGGGATTGAAACTTTTAGTATATCCATTACTTGCTCTATGTTTTCATTGCAATTCTAAATAATCCCTATTAGGGATTGAAACGTGAAGTTTCTGAATTCTCAGGATACTCGGCAAAATTGCAATTCTAAATAATCCCTATTAGGGATTGAAACTCGTTATCTATATCTAAAAATGCGAACCAGACCTCATTGCAATTCTAAATAATCCCTATTAGGGATTGAAACCGTTTAGCAGTATCCGTGCGGACGAGGATATCAAATTGCAATTCTAAATAATCCCTATTAGGGATTGAAACAACGATTGGCTCTTAGATTGTGGATTTACCAGAATTGCAATTCTAAATAATCCCTATTAGGGATTGAAACAATTTTTTCTGCTGCACGAGGTCCATACTGAGCAATATTGCAATTCTAAATAATCCCTATTAGGGATTGAAACTGGAAGTTGAGATATTAGAGATTGAAAGATTCTATTGCAATTCTAAATAATCCCTATTAGGGATTGAAACTCGCACCATATTAACCAGGGGCTTACTTCCGAATTATTGCAATTCTAAATAATCCCTATTAGGGATTGAAACCAAATGCTTTTCTATACCGGAGCCAGACCCGGTGAATTGCAATTCTAAATAATCCCTATTAGGGATTGAAACTAATATTTGATTAGATACAGGCTCCACTGCTTTATTGCAATTCTAAATAATCCCTATTAGGGATTGAAACACTGCGGGATTGTATACACTTGCACATCACAGTTTAATTGCAATTCTAAATAATCCCTATTAGGGATTGAAACAGTTAAAAAAAGTACAGGAATAGGTAAAATTGAATTGCAATTCTAAATAATCCCTATTAGGGATTGAAACAATTAATAATAAAAAAGAGAGATATTATGACTTGGATTGCAATTCTAAATAATCCCTATTAGGGATTGAAACTCAGTTTCACGAATTAAAGTTACGTTATTTTCTTTAAGATTGCAATTCTAAATAATCCCTATTAGGGATTGAAACGGTCATTCACTGAAATTAAGATGCGATCTTGCAAATAATTGCAATTCTAAATAATCCCTATTAGGGATTGAAACGGTAAACGCAGTGAAACCCAACTATTGGCTGTAGATTGCAATTCTAAATAATCCCTATTAGGGATTGAAACTTCTGTACGCTAAGGAATTATGCAAATTAGTAAAATTGCAATTCTAAATAATCCCTATTAGGGATTGAAACCCGAGCGATCGTTCAGTTTGAGCATTGCTTGGTAAAATTGCAATTCTAAATAATCCCTATT
>NZ_JAYGHM010000151.1:0-2182 GCF_034931125.1 Rivularia sp. UHCC 0363
GGTTTGAGTCGATGTGGGGTATTATCCCCAGCACCTCTCAGTTAGAACCGTGCGTACCCGTTTCCGTGTACACGGCTCCCGATATTCTTAAGGGATAACCCTTTTGCCCATGTGGATATAATCGTGACAGGACTCATGAACAACAGCTAGATTTTTAGGTTTCCAATTGTTGTGGTTTCCGTCAATGTGGTGTAGATGTACTCGTTCTTCGCTTGTACATTTTAACCCGCAATATCCGCACGTATGGTTTTGCTTTTTAAGAGCTTTAGAGGTTTCCCCGTCGTAGAGCTTACTATTACGTTCGCTCCAATACGTTAAATCTCCGTCGTAAGGTGATTTATTTCCCTTAACGTTGACGTGTTTGTTTTCGGAGTAAGGAACTTTTGGAAACGCCCTATCTAGTAGTTTTTTACTTGAGTAGCGGTCTTGTTTTGATTCCTTATTAAATACCTTTTTTGCTCTGCATTTGATGTAGTATAACGAAAATCGTGAACCGTCCATCTTGCAGAACTTATGGTAATTTCTCCATCCTCTAACAATTGGTGCTAACTTTTCGGCTTTCACCTTAGAACCATAATTCGAGTTGTTAACAATAGCTTTTACCTTCTGACGGAATTTCTTGAAGTTTTCCACTGAGGGAGTACTTCTAAATTTTCCGTTACTTTGCACTTTAAAATGCCAGCCAAGGAAGTCAAAACCATCTGTCGCGGCGATTATTTTAGTCTTCTTCTCGCTTACCTTCATTCCTCTTTCGGCTAAAAATTGGTTAATGTTTTCAAGTATCTTGGTTGCATCGTCTTGGGGTCGAAGTATTGTTACCATGTCATCGGCATACCGAATAGAAGGTTCTACGACTTTATTTCCAGCATCTTTGTATCTATGTATACTTTCAATGCCGTTAAGAGCGATGTTTGCTAAAAGAGGACTCACTACACCGCCTTGAGGCGTTCCTTGTTCTGGGAATTCTGGGTTTATTCCTGCTTTTAAGCATCGAAATATACCTGTCTTAATGCCTTTAGGGGCGATAAGGTTATCCATTATGGTGGTGTGTGATATTCTATCGAAGCACTTCTCAATATCGAGTTCTATGACTCGTTTATTGACACCTTTTGCGTGAGAATTAAGGTTGTTGAATAGGTATCTTTGAGCATCATGTGCCGAGCGTCCTGTTCTAAACCCGTAACTTCTGGCATGGAAAGTTGCTTCGTGCGCTGGTTCTATGGCATATTTTGCGAGGCATTGCCAAGCTCTATCCGCGATAGTTGGAATTTTAAGCCTTCTGGTAGTCCCGTCCTTTTTTGGGATGGGGATTTCCCGTAATCCCTGGTGTTTCCAGTTATTACCTGATGCTTTAAGCAGTTTCTCAAGCTCGAATCTCTCACTAAATGTAAGGGACTTTTTGCCATCAATGCCTGCTGTTTTCTTGCCAGCGTTTAGCTGGGTTACTTGACGTATTGCCAATAATCTAGCCGCAGTGGATTTCAGGATAAGTTTTTGAAGAGATTTTGCCTTACGCTTATTTCCTTCTCGAACTGCTTTGAACACTCGTTTTTGTAGGCGGAATAAATTACGACGGAATTTCTTCCAAGGTAATGTCATCCAAGATTCACTAACCTCGTGGCTGTGCCTAATCATACTCTAACTCCAAAAAGTGTTTTCTGAATACCTTGCAAAAATTACTTTGCATCCTACCCGAATCAAGGGGGTTCCGCATCTCGTCTTGCCTACTTTGGGGTTCGACCGCCCCAAGACCATTGATTCGTTTTTCTTCGTTCCTTCAGATGATTGATTGTTCCGTTAGGTAGTGCCACTTTAACCATCAGAAACCCCGGATTCTTGCTGCTACTACTCTTAAGGCGCAGCGGGTTTTAGCTCTGATGAAGTCAGGGATTTTGGGTTATGCCCTGCTTTTATGTAGGTTACTTTTTTAGGCATCGGTTTTACCGTGGGAACTCCCTGTTAGCGCCAGTGTAGACCCATAACAGTCTTCTGATTGCGCCCTGTTCCCAGCTTCACTCTACAAGAACCGAGCTTGTTCGGTGTGGGCAGATAAGGAGTCACGCTTGAATCTAGCGGGTAGGACTTTCACCTACATCTATCTAAAGGTTCAACTATTTCTAGCTGGATTGGCTATTTACGGACTGATTACCGTGATTCCCCAATCAACGAATCGCACAAGAGT